>CAZLTJ010000048.1:0-6958 GCA_964562425.1 uncultured bacterium | reverse complement strand
CTGGTCAAAAAAAAATTACCTCTCAAATCAATTTTTATTATCAATAATATTGATGACAAAAGTTATATGGGCACACACAGGAAAGGAAATGCAAATTGACATACAATTTGTTGATGAAATACTAACAACTTTGGGTGGGAAAAGTAGATTTGTAATAGGACTAAAATGAATATCTTAATAATTGGAAATAGTGAGTCAGTACATACGGCTAGATTTGCGAATGAATTTGTAAATAGAGGACACAAAGTATCTGTTCTATCTTCGAGGGAATATTTCGGTGACTATGCACAATACTATAAGGACATTAATCACGTTCGCTTTCTTAGATGGCTTACGAAAATTTTTCAGTTTATTTTTGGCAATAAATTCCGAAATTTTAATCCAGAGATTTCATCAAAATTTCATCCAATGAATTCTTTAATACTTTTGCGACATTTGTACTTAGCTTTGTTTATAAATTCAGTTGCTGCAAAAATTAACTCTGAATCTATATTCGCACTCAATCTATCCATTGGTGGATTTATGGCTTCCCGAATTAAGAAAAAAATTCCAAAGGTTTGTACTACACTCGGCACAGATGTTAATATTCATAAATTTCCTAAACCTGCATATTTCATAAATCATCCTTTACTTATTCGCTATACTTTAAGAAAACTAGATACTGTTATCACTGGAGATAAAGAGGTATTTGAACCCTTAATAAAAAAGCGAGGTTTTGCCAAACTATCAGATTTTATATATTTCAGACATTTTGGTGTTGAAACAGAAAGATTTTCCCCCAATTTCAGAGATGAAAATACACGAAGACAGATATTTGGAATTGAATCTTCAACTGTCCTAGCACTGTGTCATAGACCACCAAGACCGAATTTAGATTTTGAAAACATCATTAAAGCAATTCCTAAGGTAACTGATGATAATAATTTTGTATTTGCTGTTTTTACAGGGGGAAATAATGTTCGAGAATTAAAGGAATTGGTTGGAAACCTTAAAATCGAATCACATGTTCTATTTATAGATAGGATACCTTATGAAAAACTCCATTTATATGTTACCCAAGGTGACATTTTCATTGACCCAGCAAATATTAAAAAAGTTCCCAGCATAAAGTTTTCAGGTGTTTCAGGTTCTCTTCTAGAAGCTATGTCCTGCGGACTTATCCCAGTAATTAGCAATAGACCTTCTATCAATTGGATATTGCCAGATGAAGCAAAACCGTTTATATTTGAAGACTTTGAAACTGATCTTGCAGGTGCAATTGAAAAAGCAATTAAAGAAAAAGACAACAAGAAAATAAAAGATGCTATGAGTATTGCGGTTATTGAAAAAGCAAATTGGAGCAAAAATATTGACAAAATTGAGAAACTATTACGTGGTGGGAAAAAATGAAATCTGAATTAAAAAAGATTTTCGATTATTGGGAAAATAAAGCAAAGAAGTTTAAGTCTTCCCATGAAGCATCATGTGGGAATACAAATATGATTGCACTTGAGATAGAAACGAGAGAGGAAATAATATGAATAGTATTATTAAAGTTAACAAATCCTATTTGGAAAAGGTTAACAAATTAGTATCTGGTTCGAACTTTAAACCTTATCGATACTTGATGCGAGAAATACCGATTGAAAGATTAAACAATTATGTAAATAAACGAATTTCTGATACATTTTCAAGCAAATTGAGTACTTATTATGGTTATTTACAAAATGGTGAATTATTAGGCACAGGTTTGTTGGAGATGCTAAAATGGGATTCTGATATATTTGAAATAAAAATGGCGAGAGTAAGAAATTTAATCGAAAATGACAACTCGATAGGATTAAAAAATAAACTTTTAAAATTCATTATTCAAGAGTGTAAAGACAAAGGGATTAATCACTTATCATGCAAAGTCTATTCGGATGATATCACAAGTATTCATACTCTTGAAAGAAATGGATTTAGGTTGATGGATACTCTGTTAGATTATGTTTTCGATTTCAGGAAATACTCAATACAAGAGTTTAATCCTCCGTGTATTATAAGACCTTTTAATGAAAAAGATATTGAGAGTATTGTCGAATTAGCTAGAAAAACATTTAGTAGTCATTTTGGGCGTTTTAATGTTGATAGAAAACTCAGAGGAAAAGCTGATAAACTCTATTCAGAATGGGCAAAAAATTCTTGCGAAGGTTATGGAGACATTGTTTTTGTTGCTGAGCTAAACAAGAAAGTTGTTGGTTATTCTGTCTGGAAAACAGTAAATTGGTCAAAAAAACTACTTGGTATCAATATTGGTTCGTATAGTATTGCTGCTGTCCATCCGGATGCATATGGGAAAGGTATTTTTAAAGCATTGACACTTGCAGGGATGAAGTGGCTGAAAGGAAAAGTAGATATTGTTGAAGGTCCTACCCATATTAATAATTATCCAGTTCAGAGAGGATATACAACATTGACTTGGAAAATAGTTGATGCAAGGCATACATTTCATAAATGGATAAAAAGGAAATAAACAAATGAAGACGATTTTAATAACAGGCGGCGCAGGATTCATAGGAAGTAACTTCCTCCGATACTGGTATGAGAACCATCCCGATGACAAGCTCATGGTGCTCGATAATCTTACCTACGCGGGGAACCCGGACAACATTCCGCTTTCTATGAGAGAGGATACAAAGCGATTTGAATTCTGGTATGGAAATGTCTGCAATAGCCAATTAATAGATGCACTTGTTGAGAGGACGGATATAGTCGTTCATTTTGCGGCAGAAACACATGTTGCACGCTCGATTTTCGATAATAAAGTTTTTTATGAAACGGATGTCTTAGGAACGCAGACGCTCTCGACAGCTATTGTGAAATATTACAAAAATATCGAGAGATTCATCCATATTTCCACATCTGAGGTATATGGAACCGCCGAATATGAACCCATGGATGAAGAGCATCCACTCAATCCATGCTCACCCTATGCGTCCGCGAAATGTGGTGCGGACAGACTTGTCTATTCATTTATCGTAACCTATGATTTGCCAGCGGTCATATTGAGACCTTTTAATCAATATGGACCATATCAGCACCTCGAGAAAGTCATACCGAGATTCATCACAACGGCATACCAAAATGAGCCTTTGACAATACACGGTGATGGTTTAGCAAAGCGCGACTGGCTCTATGTGGAAGATACCTGTCATCGTATAGAAAAAACCATCGAGGCTCCAATCGAGAAAATAAAAGGTGAAGTATTCAATCTCGGTTCGGGAGAATCAATAAGTGTCATCGAAATAGCCAATAAAATTCTCGATATAATGAATAAGCCAAAGTCGCTTATAACATATATCGGCGATAGACTCGGCCAGGTGCAAAATCATATATCATCCACAGCAAAAGCGGAGAAAATTCTCGGAATAGAGCATGGAAGACCTTTTGATGAAGGATTGGTTCAGACAATCGAATGGTATAATAAAAATGAGGACTGGTGGCGACGAATTGAATGGATGAAGCACATACGCGTTATGACTAAAGCTGGCAAATACGAGCAACATTAATAGAGGTTTCTACGAAAGTCGAATTTTATAAACACAGCATCGGAGAAGAAGAAAAACGAAGCGTTCTTGAATGCCTCGATGGTATATTTCTCACTACTGGTTCGTATGTATCAGAATTTGAAAAAAAATTCTCAGAATATCTAGGTTTGAAATATGCTGTGGGACTGAATTCATGCACTGCTGCTTTGCACCTTTCCCTGCTTGCTTTGGGTATTGGCAAAGGTGATGAAGTTATCACAACACCGATGACTTTTATTGCTACAACAACTTCTATAATGCACACCGGTGCAAAGCCGGTATTCGTTGATGTTGAAAAGGAAACGGGATTGCTCGACCCGCAATTGATTGAAAGCGCAATTACCGAGAGAACAAAAGCAATCTTACCGGTTCACCTTTATGGGGTAATGTGTGACATGAAGAGTATAAAGCAGATTGCCGATAAGCACAATTTAAAAATAATTGAAGATTCTGCACATTGCATCGAGGGAGAAAGCGATGGAATAAGACCCGGGCAACTTGGAGATGTAGCTTGTTTCAGTTTCTATGCAACGAAAAATATTACATCAGGAGAAGGCGGTGCAATTGCAACAAACAATAAAGATATTGCAGACAAGGTGGAAATGCTTCGTCTCCACGGGATGAGCAAGGAGGCATCAGATAGATATGGTGGTTTATATAAACATTGGGATATGCTTGAATGCGGATGGAAATATAATATGGATAACATTCAGGCTTCGCTTCTTTTGCCCCAACTAAAAAAAATTGATTCGATATGGCAAAAGAGGAGAGAAGTGTATGAGAAGTATACGAGTATGCTGGAAAAATTACCGGATATTGACTATCCGAAGATACCCAATATCTGTAAAAGCGCATATCATCTTTTCACAATATGGGTTGACGGGAGAAAACGAGATGAAATTCTACAAAATTTGGGAAGAGAAGGAATTGGTGTTGCTGTGAATTACCGGGCTATTCATTTGCTGACATATTTAAATAAAACACTTGGATATCAAAGAGGTAATTTACCAATTTCGGAAGATATTAGTGATAGAACCATATCTTTGCCTTTTTATCCTCAGTTATCTGATGAGGAAATTAATTATGTCTCAAGAATATTAATTACCTTATTGGGAAAATTATAAAATGCAAAGAAAATTTGAAAGTATTTTACTATGCCCCACTTGCAGGCAATCCGGTTTGATGCGGGGAAGCAACTCGTATCTCTGCAAATCCTGCGGTATTGAATATCCTGATTATGAAGGTGTAGCCACCCTTGTTGCACCAGAAGATAGAAAGAAAGACTATGGAAAACTTCTTGTTCTAAAAGATAATGCAGAATTTTGGACTAAAGAGGCAAAGTGGGACAAACGATTTGCCGATTTGGTACCCGATGGGGATGGTATTTTACTCGATTTTGCTTGTGGCGGCGGAAGAAAAAACTGGGCTGAGTCAAAAGGATATGAATACATAGGTCTGGATTATTATCTTGACTATGGTGTCAATCTCCTTGCAAATGGAATAAATATCCCGTTGAAGGAGAATACTATTTCAATATGCACAAGTAATGCGGTTATAGAGCATATCCCCGATCCGTGGAAAGCCTGCAGCGAAGTATTACGTGTGCTTAAACCGGGAGGGAAATATATTGGCTCAACAGCATTTCTCCAAACTTTTCACGAGCGTTCACATTATCACATGACACATCTTGGAGTTAGGTATATGCTTGAAAAAAGCGGTTTTATTGTTGAGAAGATCATCCCATTTAGGAGAAGCGGTTTTGAAGTCCTTGCTAGAAACTTATTCATAGTAAAACAACCTATTTCATTTCTGATAAGATTACTATTTTCCTTCATAATGTTTTTACGAAAAACTGGTGCGGGTTTTATTAAAATATTCTATTCAAAGAATACAGAGAAATTGGATAGGATCTCTCAATTTATAGCCGAGGAACCTATGCGTTTCACGTCCGGGTTCATATATGTGGGCTGCAAACCGGATTAATAGCCGGATTGTAATAGTGAGGAAGAACTTATCACAGAAATAACCCGAAAACGTTTTACAAGTGATTCCTTTTGGTCTATCGTTTCTGCAATATTTGTATCTCTTCTTGGAATTGCGTACCTTTTACTCATTGGAAATGGATGGGGAAGCGACGGATTGGGAATATTCTCAATATGTGTTTCACTCTATATTATTGGCTCGATACTCTTTAATTTTGGGATACATTCTGCAGTTATTTATGAAATCGCATCCTCTAAAGGCGATAATAAACTCGAAGCAGTTTTCGCTTATACTGCACTTTTCCTTAGTTTAATTCTGGGTATTATAAGTGCAATACTCGGTTTTACTCTTGCAAGAACAATCGCCATGTTATTTCGGAAACCAGAAATGGTTGTGATGATAAGAATCCTAATGATTGCATTTCCGCTCTTTCTTGTTAATAAAACAGGCATAGGAATAATGAATGCTCACAGGAGAATGAGATTGCTTGCGGGAGTCGAACTGACGAGAGGATTGATAATTCTGGCTTTTATTATAGGAGGTATGATTGTTCATGTAGATGTTATGCATTTAGCGATAGCCTTCATTCTTTCCGAATCGCTTATCTTCGTATTGATTATAATCGCTTGCATTAGAACCCATAAATTTGCAATGCCCCAATTTAGCAAAGCACAAGAACTGTTGAATTATGGATGGCAATTAGCCGTTAGCAATGCTGTGGGCAATATAAACAGTAGACTCGATATACTGGTAATTGGTCTTTTTTGGGAATCCTCATACGTGGGAGTTTACACAATTGCATCTGCAATAGCGAAGGGATTTTGGATTATTCCTGCAGCAATACAAAAGGTTACTAATCCTATGATTGTTCAGCTACATTCGCTCGGGGATAAAAGAAGACTTAACACAATGTTGGATTTGCTCTTAAGATTGGGAACAGCAACTTTCGTATTACTGGGGTTTGGGGCAGTGATTATTTTTATCCCGCTGCTAAAAATTGTATATCCTGGTCAGCCGAATATGTTAGATGCTGTTTTTCCGTTCTATTTTCTCATTCCTGGGGCAGTGATTTTCTCTGGTATTGCTATGATAGGAACATCGGTTTCATCGAGCATCGGGCATCCTGAAAACTCATTAAAAGTCAGTGTTATTACCCTTGCTTCGAATGTCCTTTTGAATTTTATTTTAGTGCCTTTATATGCTGGTATAGGAGCAGCAGCAGCTACGACGATTTCAATAATTGTAGCATTTGTTTATTTCACATTTCTATCAAATAAGTTTCTCGGATTCAAAGTACCAATAAAAATTTTCTCAGTTTTATTTATCCTTTTTTCTTCTATTATTGCTGGACTTCATTTCTCTGCAGGTGCAATTTCTCTTTTTATCGTTTCTTCTCTGCCTACCAGAAGGACTTCAATCTGATAATC
>CAZLTJ010000047.1:14468-17823 GCA_964562425.1 uncultured bacterium | reverse complement strand
ATAACACCTTTAGGTAATCCTGTCGTTCCAAAAGTGTAAATAATTACAGCAATACACTCATCAGAATAAGACATACGAGGCTCTATAGGAGTTTTCTCTGTACCTATAAGCGTTTCAATATTTTCAAACTCGAATCGTGGGAGATCTGGGAAAAAGTTCTCAGTGTCATCTGAAAGGATGCATAGATATTTTCGCTCGAGGAAAATTGCATTCGATTCTGAATGACGAATTATGCGACGCAATTCTTGTGGTCTTTGTGCAGGATCAAGAGGAACAACGATGCATCCTGCTGTTTGAATTGCAAGATAAGTTATTGCCCACTCAGGTGAGTTGTGCCCTAATAATGCAATATGTTCTTCCTTTTTGAAACTACTTTGTTGGATAAATGATGAAAGCTTAACGATTTTATCCCACAACTGTGAGTAAGTTATAGTGGAGATTTCTCCATCGCCTTTATTTATAATTAGAGCGTTTTTTTGAGAATATCGCTCTGAAGTAATCTTAACAATTTCTGGAACTGTTTTTCCTATATTTTTTTCTGGCATTAATATACACCTTTATGAAAATAGCAATTTTCCAAGCATTTATCAATTCTATTATTAAAAAACATTTATCTAAGAATATCACATTTTTTTTGATTTGTCATTTTCATCTGACAGCGTAATATTCATTTGATGGGAGCATTCAATGAAAAATATTTCCCTGAACTTCCGGAAGAGATTTACAATTCTATTATAAAAAAATCTCGAGGGATTTATTATGTTGGTGGATTTGTAAGGGATTTTCTGCTCAACATTAACCATATAGATAGGGATGTTTTAGTTTGTGGAATAGAACTTCCTAAATTATCCAACATACTAAAAAAATTCGGCAGAGCTGATATAGTAGGGAAATCATTCAATGTCATTAAGTTTTCTAATAAAAGTATAAAATACGACTTTGTTGTTACATCAAATCGAACCCAAAGTGGTTGTTTCCCCGACTCATCCCTATCCTTAGAAGAAGATTTGGTTCAGAGGGACTTCACAATCAATTCTATTGCATGGGATTTAAGCCAAAAGACAATTATTGATCCTTTGTCGGGATTGAAAGATCTAAAAAATAAAATTTTGCGGGTGAATTCTATTAATACATTTATAAACGATCCGTTACGAATCATTCGACTTTGTAGGCTTTCAGCAAAACTTTCCTTCAAAATTGAACAATCGACAAAAAAGTTCGTCTCTAATTCATTAGAGGACCTTTCCAATATTGCTATGGAAAGAATTGGTGATGAATTTAAAAAATTCATGCTCCTAAAAAATCCATCAATTGTTTTTGAATGCTTGTTAGAAATAGGAGCTCTTAAAATACTTCTTCCCGAGCTCTATGAATGCGTTGGAGTTACTCAACCTGGTGGAATGCATGCGTATGATGTTTTCCAGCATACATTAAAAACAATCGATGAATCTCCAGAAGACTTATTAATTCGGTTTGCCGCCCTATTTCATGACATTAGTAAACCATCTCATAAAATTCTTGGCGAAAACGGACGTGCAAGGTTTTACAATCATCAAAAAACAGCAGGAGAAATTGCTCTTAAATGGTTGAAAAATCATTCGTTTTCATATAAATTTGCAGAAGATGTTGCAACACTAATCGAATTTCACATGTTTAGTCATGCTGAGACAGAAAAAGGAATAAGACGATTTATTCGAAACCTCGGGGAGGATTTGCTGTATCCGTTATTTGAACTGAGATTGGCAGATACAAAGGCTCAAGGATTGGGTGGAGATATTGATGAAGAAAAGCAGTATAGAAATAGAGTTATGAAAGTCCTTTTGAGTAAGCCGCCTCTTGCCATTCAGGATTTGCAATTAAATGGTTACGATGTCATGCATATTCTTCATATAAAACCAGGGAAAACCGTTGGGGATGTTTTGAATTATCTACTCGAGAAAGTTATTGATGATCCAAAATTAAATGAAAGGGGAATTCTCAGGGAAATAGTTAAAGAAAAATATGGAAGAACTTGATTTTCTTAGAGATGTGAAAAATTCTTAAGATATTGCTTGACCTATATTCAGAATGTCATTATTATATAGTAATTTTCATCGGTAGGTGAGATTTATGTATGAACCGACAATTGGATTAGAAATTCATATTCAGCTTAACACTGAAACAAAAATGTTTTGTTCATGTCCCATAGTGGGCTATGATGTCGAACCTAATTCAGATGTATGTCCGGTTTGCATGGGTTTGCCTGGGGCATTGCCGGTTCCTAATAAGAAAGCTGTTCGATATACATTAATACTAGCAAAAGTTTTGGGTTGTGAAATTAATAAAAAATCAGTATTTGCTCGGAAAAATTATTTTTATCCCGACCTTCCAAAGGGATATCAAATTACTCAGGACGAAGTACCACTCGCTGAAAAAGGTCAACTTAAATTCAAACTGCCTAACGGTAAGTTTAAAACAATAAGGATAAAAAGAATTCATATGGAAGAAGATGCAGGGAAATCATATCATATAGGCTCAGGAGAGATATCACTTATTGACTTTAACCGTTGTGGTGTGCCATTGATTGAGATCGTCTCGGAACCAGACATGCACTCTCCCGCTGAAGCAGCACAGTATGTTAGAAATGTTAAACAAATTGTCACTTATCTTGGAATAAGCTCTGCCGATATGGAGAAGGGGAATTTGAGAGTCGATGCAAATGTGTCTGTTAAGAGAAAAGATGAAACGGAACTTGGTACAAGAACCGAACTTAAAAACCTAAACTCATTTAAATTTATGCAAAAAGCAATTGAGTATGAAATTAATAGGCATATAAATTGTATCGATTCGGGTGGATTTATTATTACACAAACTCTTCTATGGGATGAAAAAGAAAATAAAACATTTCCAATGCGTACTAAGGAAGAGCTCTCAGATTATAGATATTTCCCCGAACCGGATATACTTTGCATTTATGTAGATGAAGATGAAATAAATCATGCATCAGAATCCGTTGGTGAGTTACCAGAGCAAAGAATTTCAAGGTTTATAAGTCAATATAATATTAGTAATGAAACCGCTGAAAAAGTATGTGTTACAAAAGGATTTTCGGATTATGCAGATAAAGTGTTGAAAATAGCATCAGACAAAAGAATAACAATAAACTGGTTGCTGATCGAGGTTTTACGTATATTAAACGAAGAGAAAATTTCTATTGAGGATGGATTCCCAGGTCTACCCATTAACGGGGATTAGTACCTATGATTTTCTATGATATTAATAGTCAGAGCATCATTTGAAGAATCACAGACTAAATAAATACATAAATTAGCGAGAATTTTGAAGTAAGCAACATTACTACAAACATTTTCAGTAA
>CAZLTJ010000047.1:0-14458 GCA_964562425.1 uncultured bacterium | reverse complement strand
ATAAAATCAGACAAAAGAATAGCAATAAACTGGTTGCTGATTGAGGTTTTCCGTGTATTAAACGAAGAGAAAATTTCTATTGACGAATTTCACATCGAGCCGAAGAATCTTGCAGAACTTCTTGATATGATTTCGTCTAAGAAAATTTCTAATACTCTTGGGAAAAAAGTTTTCAGAGAAATGATAAGAACAGGTGAGGATTCGAAGTCTGTTCTGAATCGTCTCGAGATTAAATTTATCTCTGATGAAAATGAATTAGATAAAATAATTGAGACAATCATTGCAGAAAATCCAGTATCAGTAAATAAATACAAATCTGGTAAAACAAACGTAATTGGTTTTTTTATGGGTCAGGTCATGAAGAAAACAAAGGGTCAGGCGGATCCAAGGAAAGCAAAAGATATTTTAATTGAAAAGCTTAATTAAAAAAATGTATTTGGAGGAGAACTATGTTTAAAAGAAATGGATTAATTTTAATCCTTTTGCTAACCTCAGGGCTTATGGGGATTGAACTCAAACTGGTTTCCACCTTAAGAGCACCTGGAGGTCCAATTACAGGTGATAAATTCGGAATAAAAGTTGCACCTGCAGGCGATATTAATAAAGACGGTTATAATGACCTTATAATCTGTGCTGATGGAAAATTTTCTGAAGATCCAAAATATACTGGTAAAGTTTATGTTTACTTTGGTGGGAGAAAACCTACAGAGAATCCTGCACTTATATTATCCGGTGAAAAAGGGGGCGATCATTTTGGATCTTCTGCACATGGAATTGGGGATATAAACGAGGATGGTTATGACGATTTTGCTGTTAGTGCTGATAACTCAAATTCGATTGCTGTCGATGCTGGAAGAGTTTACATCTTTTATGGTGGTAGAACCATAGATACAATACCAGACATAGTTTTGGATGGAAATAAGTCAAATGAATGGTTTGGTGCTTCTATCACAGGCGGTATGGATATTAATGGGGATGGAAAACCAGACTTTGTAATTGGAGCTCCATATGGTGGCAAAGGCTCGACAGGTGCTGCTTACGTTTATCTTGGCGGAATGGGATATGATAAACCTTCTCTGACGTTATATGGTGAAGAACCAGTTGATGCATATGGTGTTGAGGTCAATATGTTAGGTGATATTAATGGAGACAAAATCGCAGAATTTTCAGTTAGTGCAATTTACTATGATGTAGGTGATGTAAAAGATGCTGGTAGAGTTTACATTTATAAAGGTGGTAGTATTATAAGCAAAACTCCATTTGTAACTTATGACGGAAAAGTCAATGGGGAACATTTGGGATACTCTATTTGTTTAACTGGAGATATTACAGACGATGGGTTCAATGATGTAATTGTCGGTGGACCAGGAGGAGGTCCAGGTGGATTGGGAAACACATATTTATTTGCTGGCGGTGAAGTCTTGCGACCTGATTTTATTAAAAGATATATGGGCAATTCTGTTAATGACCTTTTTGGTAATTCTGTTTCCAATGCTGGAGATATTAATGGAGATGGAATTAACGATATAATGATTGGTGCACCTTATACTGACGTAGGTGCATATCATACAGGTAAAGTTAGTTTCTTTGCCGGTGGAACAGATAAATCAATTAGCGAAATTTATTTCATTACTGGTGCTAAGGAAAATAGTCAATGTGGCTATTATTTAATGTTAATTGAAGGCTTCTTTGGAAAAGGTAAAGATGCATATGTTGTTTCGTTTGCTGGTCCTGGAAGCGGACGAGAAGGTAAAGGCTATGTGCAAATATATACTAAATAGGAGTATTATAATGAAAAACCGAATTAGTATTATTCTTATACTGGTTATTATTTTCTCGATAACCAGTGCAGTTTCGTGGAGATGTGATCTTAATATTTCTTCGGGATCACTAACTGAAACTTTAATTTTCGGTGTAGATCCAGACGGAGAAATATTACTTGACGATCTCGATGTTCCATTACCATTTGCACCTCCAACTGGATTATACACCCATTTCAAGCTTGATGATCCTGCTAATCCTTTTATAACGATGCTAACAACTGATATTCGTAGAGATCAAAGATATCACATATTCAGAATTTTTATTGGCGGAGTTGCTGGCGATGCTATGATTTCCTGGGACGAATTTCTATTACCAGCAGGATCGATGAGAATAGCTCTAGCGAACGAAACAAATAGAATAACACCTTGGGAAAGCATGTATGACATGGATCATTTGGATTTTTCTGCTCCCTTATGGATATGGATTAATTTCACAGCTGATGTTTGGGGAGAAGATAACCCACCTTATATAAGCCTTGCGTACCCAGAACCAGATAGAGAAGACGTTTTGCCTACTTCTCCAATATTAATCCATGTAACAGATAGAGAAACCGGAATTAATCCAAGATCTGTTAGGCTTTTTGTTGATGGTTCTGATGTCACATCTACATCTGAAATAGAAAGAATAGAACATAGTTTAGAGATTTATTATGAACATCCACCATTTGGATTAGGTAATTTAATTGCAATTCGAGTTATTGCAGAAGATATTGGCACCATTCCAAATATATTAGACGAAAACTACATGTTCCAAATTATTTCGTCAGGTGCAATTCCGAATTGGGAATTTCCTTTATGGGTTACGAATATCGACGCCGTAGATACAATTATTAAAGAACTATTTCTTGGTATAGCATGTGGAGCATCTGAACTTTACGATACATTCGATATACCTATACCTTCAATTCCTTTCCCTAGATTTATGGCATTCTTGAACTTAGATGATCCAGCTTATCCATTTATATCGAGACTTTCAAGAGATATTCGAATTCCAGAAAACGATAATTATTGGTTATTAAATTATATAAATCCTGGTGACGAAGTTACAGTAAGTTGGGCTGGTGATTTAATCCCAGTGACTTGTAGAATGAAAATAGGAACCGCACTTCCGGGAACGATGCCAGATACATGGGAGAATATGAAATATTTTTCGTTTCTAAACATACCTGATGGTGAAAGACCAGTTATTTATTATCATGTTATTGATATAATTCCTCCTCGATTTATTTATTCGCTACCTGAAGATTTCTCAACGGGAATAAACATCTGGTCTAACTTACTTATCGTTATAGTAGATGATAAAATGGGAATAGATGCATCCTCTGTCAAAATTGAAGTGGAAGGTATCGATGTAACACCGCAAATTGAAACATTTAATTCTGCTGAAACTCTATTCATCCTATACAGCCCGGATGTTCCTTATTTAAGATCGACTACAATTAATTGGCAATTGGAAGTTTCAGATCTTGAGACTCCTCCAAATAACTTAGATTATAATGCACAGTTTACGACTGGAAATTATACTTCACCAAATTGGCTTGTTAGACTTTTCGTTAGGAATACAGCCGATGCTTCCTTCTATTCTATGGCAGCCTTTGGTGCAGACGAGGCTGGGAGCCCATTAATAGACCCAGGTCTTGATTTTATTGCTCCAGCTTTTGCAGGGAGAATTCCCTTATTTAATTTAAGAATTCCGGATCCGACTGGTGGTTGGATCTATCTTGTACAGGATATTAGAAAGCTCGATTCAGATTCAGTCATTTGGGAATTAGAGTGTTCCCCAATGAGAGTTCCCTTTTTCATTACATGGGATGTTTCTGAACTTCCCGACAGCGATGAAATTTTCTGGGGTTATGAAGATGCTTCTGGTGGTCTACCAAGTGAATGGTACAATATGGCAGATACCAATATTATTCCAATAAACCATCCAGAAGTTGTTTATTTCAGATTAATTAAGCCGGAACCACCTTCGTATTGCGTTAGAGGAAATATATATCTTGAGGATGCTACCGACTTCTCCGGAACAATTATTAGGATTATGGATCCATTATTAAGCGACACTACAGAAATAGATGGTGGTTTTGAAATTTGTGATGTCCCAAATGGTGCGAACATTACGATTGAGATTGAACATGAAAATTACCAAAAAATTACACATCATGTTAGAATTGTTAGCGATATTATTCTTACAGATACACTTAGATTGAAGAGATATAGTATATTCGGAAGAATTAGGTTACAAGGTTTGCCACCAGGAAATTGGCACGGCAGTGTTTTATGGTTAGATAGTTTAGTTTCTCTAACAACAGACTCTTCCGGTTTTTTTCGATTTACTGATGTTAAATATGGAATGCATACTCTTTATATCTCGCATGATGGGTATATAGGACAGGACACAACATTCATGGTTTCAAGCAACCGATTTTTCAATTTTGTATTAGAACCTGAAAATGTTTACGGCGATTTATTTATTCATGTTACATTAGAAAGCGGTGTCCCAGCAGCAGGTGCAGCGGTCGTTATCGATGGCTTAGGTCCACAAATTGTAGATAGGCTCGGTTGGACTTCATTTATTAATATCCCGTATGATAACTATGATGTAAAGATTACGGGTCCAGGTTACAATGATTTCGAGGTTGATTTTATCCTCGATTTACCAGTGGAGACTTTGGAAGTAGTATTATCATATAAACATGGGGTAATCTATGGAATTGCTCAGCTTCTTCATCATACAGGTTCTTTTGAAAATATTAAAGTTAGACTTGATGATTTAGATTCGGTTGTAACTAATAGAGTAGGATTCTACAAATTTGAAGAAGTGATTTTCGGGACACATAATCTTCATTTTGAGTATCCTGGATATTATCCTTTAGATACAACTGTTCTTCTATGGGAACCGGGTACCTTAGAAGTAAATGTACAACTCAGTCCGGGAATAGAATTCAATCCTCCAAGAGATTTGGTTGTATACTCCGGGCATCATGATAGAATATCTTTACGTTGGCTTCCCCCAGAATATACCCCAGATAATTTAGTTGGATATGGAATTATCCGTGCTGAATATTTCCCGTCTCTTGGCGATACAATAGCAAAGGTTCCAGTGTGGACTACTGGATTTATTGATGAAGAAGTTCGAACCGGATTGATTGTATATCATTATAGAGTTTTTGCGATATATGAGGAGGGAACAAGCGAACCTACTCCTTTTGTTATGGGATTCTGTGGTGATGACCCAAATGATCCTGATATTTTAATTGTTGATTTTGACAACTATGCACTGCTTGCCGATGGTAGCAGAATATCGGAAGACCAAGCTATTAAAGAGCTTATAGACTTTACAAATGTTAAATATGAAGTGACATTTCAAGATGAACAACTTGATACTTACGAATTGCTGGATTATAAGGCTGTAATGGTTATAACTGGCGTTAAGGATAGCATTGATACTAAACTTTCATTTATGTCTCTTGCAAAGATAGCGGATTTCCTTGGTTCAAATGGAAATGTTTTTTGGGAAGGTGCAGATATTGCAGAAGATTATTCCTCAATGCTTCCTATTGAAATTATGAACCTTTTCGGTATTTCAATGGCTCATAACGGAAGATCGAGATTCTATGGTAATGTTGAAACTCTGACACCTGAAACAGATTTTTGGCCTTTGAGAACAGTTTTTGAATACTATTACAAGACTTATGTGGACCATAGGGTTGACGAGCTAAACGCACTTCGAGGTGCAGTGCCGATTCTTAGATCTCAACCAGCACCGATAGTTTCCAATATAAGAATGGTTGCCAAAGAAGGCTCTTTTGAGGGTTTCGACTCAAACTGGAGAACTGTTGCATCTTCTATTTATCTTGGTGGCATCAAATACATAAATGATATCTCTAATCGTTGGGAAGTTTTCCGAGCTATATGGATGTTCTTTACAGGTGAAGACATTGGCACGCCTGAAGTTCAAGAATATAATATCAAACCAGTTTTATCTAAAGTTACAATTAAGGTTAATCCGTGTCCTTTCAATTCCTCACTTAAGATATCAGTTTCGGTAAATACAAAAATTTCAGGTGATATATATATTCAGGATATTTCTGGTAGAGTTATTGAAAAAATATCTGGAGGAAAGTTCACAAATGGTTTATATTCATTTCAATGGAATGCTGATGGTTGTGAAAGCGGTATTTATTTTGTTACCTTTGCTGGAAAGGACTATGTAACTGGTGTTCAAGCTGTGCTGATTAAATAGTGATATTATCATTAAATAAACGTTGCTCTAAAAAATAATAATGATTGTTAGCAATTTATTTTTATAATACAAAAGCGGATATCATAACTATCTTTTTTTGACATAGAAAATCCAAAGTATAATACTTCTAACGAGAAAAGTGGAAGAAGATTCTGAAAAATCTGAAGGTGATAGTAGTTTCCTGGATAGAAAATACAGGAAGCAATTTATATTGCTTATTATTGTAGTTTTATTTTTCATAGCTCCATCCCTTCTTACAATTTTCGGAAAGCCCAATTTGCCTAAGGAAGGCGATATTGCGCAAGAAAATATCATATCACCAATTAATTTTAAGGTTTTAAAGGAAGAGGATACCCTTAGGGTCGAAATTGAAGCTGTTAGAAACTCTGTACCTGTTGTGTTGATTTATAACTCTTCTATTGTTGATTCATCTGTAAAATTCTTCAAAGAGAGATGGTTTGTATCGGAATCTCTGATTTCCCTGAGGAATATATCACTTTCCAAGAAGAAAAAAGAATTATCAAAATTGTGGCCAGAACTTTCCAATAAGATAACTGAAAGGCTTGCTCTTCTTAGTAATCCTAAGGATTTCGGTAGAATTATTGCACTTGGGATTAAAATTCCATATTCAGATGGATTTGCTTCATCAAAGCCTATTAAAAGTGAATCGATTGGTAATGCCCTTTCAATTATTAGAAATAAAGAAGAAAAGAAATTACCAACATCTATGATCTCTACAGATAGCACTGCTATTGCAGAGTTGGGGGATTATTTTTTACGTCAGTATGTTAACACCATCGATTTAGCTCAGCTTTCTTTGGAAATTTCAAAAAATTTTCTAATTCCAAATCTTATTGCGGATGTTGAAGAAACGGAACGTAGACGCTGGAATGCATGTCAAAACATTTCTAATGTTAGTTTTGAGGTTAGTAAAGGTGAAAAGATTATTGGGAAACATGAAAAAATTAATCACATAGCTTACAGGAAAATTTATGCACTATACACAGCAAAACAAAGTCAAAATCATTTAGCATCCTCGATTAATAAATATTTTGTTGCATTAGGGGTAATTTTTCTATTATTTTTAGTCTTGCTTATGTATGCCTATTTAGTATATTCAGGTTGGTCAAAAATATGGAAAGATTTCCATAAGTTCCTCGTTCTCACAGCACCTATAGCAGTTGTTGGTTTATTCAGCTCATTATTCTACGAAGAAATGATTCCTGGGTTAGCATTGAATAATTTTGCAATCCCAATCAATTTTGTTGTTATTGTCGCATTTTTATTATTTGAACAGAGATTAGCTTTTTTTTCGACATTAACGGCAATTCTTTTAGTCTCAATAGGGTTTTTTACAGATTCCACATTTGTTATTGCTACCATATTGTTTTCCGCAATTGTAATATTCTCAGAAAAAATTGTTACCGTAAGAGTAAAATTATTTGCGCATATTGTATTTGGAACTATAGCAGCTATTTTTGCCATTGTATTAATAAATTATGCACGTTTTGTACCGTATCTCGATGCATTAAATTATGCTCTCTCTTTCTTGGCTTCCGTTATGATTTCTATTCCTTTTGCATTATTAGTTATTCCTTTCGCTGAAAGATTTGCAGGTTTGGTTTCTACCACGACTCTTATAGAATTATCAGATATAAATACTAACCTTTTGCAAAAACTTTCAGTTGAGGCACCCGGAACTTTCACACATTCGATAATTGTAGGGAATATGGCTGCAGCAGGTGCAGAAGAAATCGGAGCAAATTCTCTTCTTGCAAGGGTTGGTGGATATTACCATGATATTGGAAAACTTAGCAAACCTGAATTTTTCTCCGAAAATGAAATTGAAACGAGTTTACATTCTGACCTTTCTCCGGAAGAAAGCAGACAAATTATTACGCTACATGTAATAGATGGATTCCAAATTGGTAAAGCCTATAAACTTACTAAGCCGATTCTTTATATTATTCAACAACATCAAGGTAATTCTATCATTGAATTCTTTTACGAACTAGCAAAAGAACAAAAATTAAGTGCTAATCCAGATGATTTCAGGTATCCTGGTCCAAGACCTAATACAATTGTATCTTCAATTATTATGATTTGTGATATTCTTGAGGCAGCTTTCAGGAGTCGTGGAAGTGAACTATATAATAATAGAAAATTAAGTGAAGAATATGCACAGGAACTCATCTGGTCAAAAATTGAAGATAGTCAACTCGATGAATCACCTTTAACTATTGGTAATATTAAGAAGATTTTACCTCGAATCTTACCGATGGTATTAAGAGCATATCATACCAGAGTACCGTATAACCTTTAAACAAACTAAAAAAGATGAGGATACATTTGTAAATGAAAAATTTAATTACATCACTTTTTCTCACATTAATTTCTGTAATCGGTCTATATTTAATTTCAGCTCTTGAAGTTGCATTATTCTCAATTGAACTTGCTAGAAATGGAAATTCATTGCAAGGTTCCAAGAAATGGTTAGTTAAAGCAGTTTCACATGCAGGTGACCTGGAATCCTTTTTGCTTGTTACAAAAATTATTTTTATTTTTTTATTCGTTACATCTCTTCATTACTATTTAATTCAGCTAAATTTTTCTTCGTTGTGGACGTTAATAATAACTGAAGGGCTTTTTATAAGTGTTGTCATCGTTCTCTTACTAAATGTGCTTCCATCTTCAGCTGTAAATTGGCGGAGAGAGGATGTATTAAAGAATTCAAGAGTTATAAGAGTTGTATATATACTAACCTTCCCATTTAAGGTTATTGCAAAATTGTTGTTAAATTTGATTCTTAATCTCGCTGGAATGAAAGGTGTTAAAAGTTTAGCTGTTCAGAAACAATTGGCTTACATTGCAGACGATCAAAGCTCGAATAAAATTGAGGATGAAGAACGCCTGATGATTAAACATATTATAGATTTTGTAGAGACTACTGTCAGAGAGGTTATGGTACCAAGGATAGATATAGTTTACGTGAATGCTAATTCAAATTACCTTGAAGTTATTGAAGTGATTAATAAACATGGACATTCAAGAATTCCATTATACGGGGAGAACATTGACGATATTGTAGGAATTCTTTACGCAAAAGATTTACTGCTCGCACTTGGCGATAGTCCTGATAATGCGATTAATCTATTAGAAATATGTAGGAGTCCTTATTTTGTTCCGGAGTCAAAACTGGTAAGCGACCTCTTGGAGGAATTCAAACATCAGAGAGTTCACATAGCTGTTGTGGTTGATGAATATGGAGGTGTTGCCGGTATTGTTACAATGGAAGACCTTTTGGAAGAGATTATAGGTGAAATTCAGGATGAATACGATATGGAAGAGGAACTGATCAATAAGCTTGATTCTAATGTTTGGCTTGTTAATGGGAGAGTTTCTATAGATGAATTAGCTGAATTATTAGATATTGAAATTGAATATGAGGAAGCGGAAACTGTTGGTGGTTTGATATACGACCTTATTGGCGCGATACCTAAACCTGGGGAGAAAGTAAATTTTGAAGATAAAATAACTTTTATCGTTGATCAAGTTGATGGTCAGAGAATAAAATCAATAAAAGTTATAAAAAAATTTAAGGATTGAGTAATGAAAGTTCTTCTTTCTAAACTAAGGAGGAAAAGGGCATTTTTATATTTATTTATATTTATTCTTTTTTTTAGCATTTCCTTTGGAAAAATTCAATCACCTGAGGATAGAGAAAAAGCATTAAAAGGTTTTGATGGAGTGGAGATACCACAACCTAATAATATTAATGCATTCGGTGTAGGAGAGTATTTGGATTTTGGCATATATGTTGCTCTTCCTGGTGTAGGAAAAATCCCAATCAAAGGTGGTAATGGAATTCTTGAAGTTGTCGATATTGTAGATAGGAACAATCATATATGTTATTGGCTTAGAATAAAAGCATTCTCTTCCGGTGTTATAAAACTTATATATCCAGTTAATGATTTTATAGAAAGCTTCATGGACGTCGATAGTTTTTATCCTTGGTATTTTTATAAGAAAGTTAAAGAAGGAAAATATCATGTAACATATTCGATCTATTTCGATCAGGATAATCATATTGCCACAAGGAATAATAAGTTTGAAGTAGAAACATACCCAAAAGTTCAGGATATTATATCCGCTTTTTATTATGTCAGAACACTCGAATTTTCCCCAAAGGATACTATTCCATTACCATACCACGATAATGGTGGAAACTACCCGATTAGTATTATTGTCCATCGACGGGAAACAGTAAAAGTTCCTGCTGGAACCTTTCAATGTATCGTTATTGAACCTGTGATTAAAACTGAGGATTTATTTCGTCGTGAGGGAAGTATGGAGATATGGCTTACTGACGATTATTCAAAGATGCCTGTTAAGATGGTTTCAAAGATTCCTATAGGTTCCGTTCAAGCGTTATTATTACAATATCAAGTTGGGGATAAGGATTGGCGATCGGAGTTTGATTGATGAAAGTTGGATTCTTTCAATATTCTCCCAAAAGAACGATGGTTAAGTATAATATTTCTTCAATAGATAAAGCTATTCAGGGAATATCTACAGATGTTTTAGTTTTTCCAGAGCTTTTTCTTAGTGGTTACCTTTTCGAAAGTAATGAAGAACTTCGTCAAATAGCAGAACCTGCAGGATATGGCTCCACATATAAGGCGATGGTTAAATGGGCGAAAGAGGTTAACGGGATGATTGTGGGAGGTTTCCCTGAAATTCACAACGACGATATTTTCAATTCCACAATGGCTGTTATGCCCGATGGTGAATTTGTTTTGTATAGAAAAATTCATCTCTTCGATTCGGAAAAGCTTTTTTTCAAACCTGGAAATATAAAGCTTAGACCTTTTAAATTTAGAAATGTTATATTTGGCATGTTAATTTGTTTCGATTGGATATTTCCTGAAACGTATAGAACATTGGCTCTTTCTGGTGCCCAAGTTATTCTTCATTCTGCTAATCTTATAATGCCATATTCGCAAAAGGCTAGTTATGCGCGAGCAGTTGAAAATAGGGTGTTTATTATATTGGCTAATAGAATCGGTGAAGACAAAATTGGTAATACAGCACTAAAATTCACTGGTTCTAGCATAATTTATGATCCCAAAGGTAATATTTTAAAATCAGCACATGAGGATGAAAATTTTATTGGGATTGTCGAAATTAATCCTAATGATGCATTAGATAAATATATTACGCAAAGAAATCATATATTTCAGGATAGGAGAGTCGAATTCTATGAACTCGACTAAAATTCAGTTTATACTTTCTTTATTATTTATCCTATTACTCTGTCAGGTTGAAACATCCAAATTTAATCATCAGAAGATAATTTTTGAAAGCGATTCAATTGTTATTAGAGAAGAAATATCTCAGGGATATAAAATACCTTGGCGCTCCCATCAATTATTTTTTAGAAATAGAACTTCGCAAATTCCAAGATCAGAGAGAAACAAGCTAGATTGGTGGGGTGAATTATTAAACTTAAATCCTGACGCACAGCTTTACATTTCAGGTTTTTTCTCACCATCTTTTGACGATATTACAACTATTGAAAAGGGGAATGAACTCGCCAACAAACGTGCTATAAATGTTTTGTATTATTTAAGTAATAAACTTCCTAATATTTCAGATAGACTGCATCTTATTAACTATCATGTACCTAAATCTTTAATAGCGGATAGTATATTACGTTTAGGATGTAGAGCTGAAGTTGAACTAAAATTTACAAATTTTACTGAAACTAAATTTATTACAGGTAGAACCTTAGAATATTGGAATATATCATATAAAGATACAATTGAGCGTGTAGCACCGATTCTCAAGCAGATTTTAAATAGAAATCCAAGTTCAATCATTCTGTTAAAGGGAATTGGTTTTCCCAATTCTTTTGTATCATATAGATCTCTTAACTTTCTTAGAAGAAAACTTGGTTCTAAGATAGGTGGTGATGAAAGAATAATTCTATTTACTGATCCTAATGAAACTACAGATAAACCTTACGTACTGCTTAAATTAATTACTGTTACTTTTAGTCCTGCTGAAATTCTTTGGATAAAGCCATTTGTAGATCCAACGATAGAATTCAAAATTCGGGAGGAATTTAAGCAAGAATTGCACGATGATTTTTTATATTGCATTAGTTCTTCTAAAGGTTTTGGTCGATTTATTGGGAAGTTGCATCCCAACGAAACGAAGTTTAATCTTCTAGGTGTTCCCATATTAAATACAGATTACGAAATATACTTCTTTTTCTCTGAACTGGATGTTATCGATACGAGTATCCTTAGAGTTATCATAACAAAACCTAATTTTTTAACTTATGAAATAGATATTTGGAATTTAGAGGAAATTGAAAGTAATGATAATAGTGCCGTTAATCTATGGTTTGCTGCAAAAACTGTTGCAAATTTGCCAGAATTATCGTCTTCTGCAAAAGTTACGATTATTGTTCCAGAAAATGCCGATAGCATAGGTGAGCAATGCTGGAATACTTTTGCTAATATTTTATCTATCTACAATTATATGGATAGAAAATCTCTTTTGAAATGGATTAAGCAAAAAGGTATTCAAATTGAAATACTATTTAGTGGTTCTGTAGATTTTAAGGAGACATTGTCAAATTTCGATGAAGAACTTAAAAAAGGATTATGTACTTTCCGAATCGAAATGATAGGGAAATAACTTTATGAATTTGCATAAGTTTATTTTCTGTAAATGTGAGAAATGGGATTAACTATGAAAAAAAAGATATTGGCAATAGATGTTGGTGGTATAAATATCAAAGCTGGAATCGCAACTGAACAGGGGAAAGTAGATGAATTCGCTGAAATTCAGACACCGAAATCTGATGGACCACAAGGTGTTTTTGCTTCAATCCTAACTATATTAGGTATTTTTAATATCTCCCCGAATAAACTAAATGCGATAAGTATTGGATTGCCGGGTCCCGTCGGTAAGGATGGTATTATATACAATCCTCCAAATCTCCAGAGCTGGGGTGTTGTCGATATTCCATTAGATTTAGCTCAATTTCTAAATTATCCACAGGAAAATATATATGTTGCAAACGATGCTTCGTTAGCTGCTTTAGCTGAATATAAATTTGGGAATGGTAGAGGTGCAAATCCGATGATTATGTTGACTCTTGGTACAGGAATCGGAGGTGGGATCATCATCGATGGTAAACCCTTTACAGGAAAAAATGGGTTTGCTCCAGAATTGGGACATATAGTGCTCGATCCTAACGGACCACGCTGTGGATGTGGTAGATTAGGATGTGCAGAAACATTCGTTTCTCATAAAGGGATTGTTAGAACAGCTTGGGAATTATTGAAAAGGGATAAAGGATCAATAATGTGGTCTCTAATGAAAGAAAGCAGCAATAGAATTATACCTGAAGTTGTTAAGGATGCTGCATTACTTGGTGATCCTGCAGCTAATAAAGTTATAGAATTAACTGCTCAAAAACTTGGGATACTACTTGCTGATCTTATTAACATCTTTAATCCTGAGCGAATTGTTATAGGTGGTGGTATAACTATGCTTGGTAAATTACTTATTGAACCAGCAAGAGAATATGCAATAAAGAAATCCTTAAAAAGACTTTCAAGGGATGTAACTATTGTAAAAGCTAAATTCTCCCAAAAGGCGGGGGTGTTAGGTGCAGCTTCAATGGCTTTAGAGAAAATTCATAATAGATTATAAAAAATTATTCTTTTATAAGGTGTTTCTCACTATTATTTAACCCAATTTCAGAATCAGATTTAGATTTTGCTTCTTCAAGCAATTCCTCAAGGTTCTTAAAAATTATTCTTTCATCCCCAGGATTGTACCCAATTTGTCGGAAATATATGTAACCATCACTAGTAACAAGAAATATTTCGGGTATATCGATAATCCCACATTTATTCTTTAAATTTCCGTTCTCGTCGTAAAGAATGTAATAACTACTCCAACCTTCTCTAAGAGCAATACTCCTTACCTGTCTTATGCTTTTAGAATCATCCTCGCAGATAATAACTACCTTAAATTCAGGTTCATGCCTTAGATCTTCAATATAAGTTCGTAGCGAGATTAGTTGGTGATTACAGGGTTTACACAATGTTGACCAGAAAGCAATTATTAGAGGTTCTTTATCGGATAATAGATTTTCTAATGATACCGTGGTTCCAAAAGTACTTCTTAAGCTAAATTTTGGAAACACTCCTTTTGAAGCAAATGTAAAGCTGAAAAAGCAAAATAATATTAGAGCAATTGTAATTGTTTTTTTCAATTTGACTCCTTTTTAAAAGATGGAGGATGTAAAATCACAGGCAAAGAATTTTTTAAATATTTAGCAGAACAGAGAACAGTAGAAGCTAAGTTCTTA
>CAZLTJ010000046.1:0-18198 GCA_964562425.1 uncultured bacterium | reverse complement strand
TTTCACTCATTAATCATTCCCTTTAAACCAACCTTACACAATAATTCGATCTATAAATTTTTCTACTCTGTTTCAGAATACTCGATGATTGAATATTAATCAAATAGTGAAAACCTATACATTTACCAAATTAGCATAAAAGCCTATCCCCAGCAACAAAAAAAACTTTCAGATTAAAAACTTGTTTCGGTAATTTATTAAACACACTTCAATAATTAAAAATATACAAGATTATGGAAATATAAGATTTACAATTTGAAGATAATTGATGATAATAAAACTAATAAATAAATAATAACTCTAAATGTCGATATGATTAACAATTAGCCTTAAGTGTTAATACCAAAATCATATGCTTCATTTATATTGTATTATTATAATAAGTATATTATTGTATATTTGTATTATTAGCTATTTATCGCTATATTCCAATTTCCCGCTTTATCTCGGGATCTCGACGACTCCTGTTGTGTCCACCAATAACCAATAGCTTTGACCGGGAATCAAAGTGTCTGGCTCGAAGAACATTCCTGTTGACGGTTCGTATCCGTATACGGAAATTAATGTCCCTCCATCGAAATCGATTTCTGATGCGCTGTATCTTTTACCCGGCACACCGATTAAGTTCCATCCTTTTTCAAAATTACGTCTTACCAATTCTACTTTTTTGCCGACAAGGATAACATCTTTGTCAGTCAAATAGTAAACCCAATATCCATGTCCCGGAGCTACGAATTCCGGGAAAAAGAACGTGCTGGTGGCTGTGTTATACTCGAACGGTCCTGACAGAAGATCTCTGAAAATGAAATTACTCATCGAAATGGGATTGAATACAGGCAGTGAAACCATATTCCAACCGGACTCTATTTCGATTGTGTCGAGTTCCAACCGAGGTAAATCCCAGCTAATTATCAGAGTTTCAAACGGTTCTGCCGTATACCACGTGTCGACTCTCATATCCTGAGTGTTATTTAATATATAAATGCCCTCAGTGAAAGTCGAGCTATTCCAGTTGACGTAAGTTCCTGCAGGATCGTCTATTATCACTGTCCACACATTTTCTGTCATCAGATCTTTAACGTCTCTGTGAAGTTGACTTACTGCAGGAAATACAGGATCGTCAATATCAAACCAAATCCTAAGACCGTCGGGTGGAGGTGCGAGATAAAGCAGGTCCACCAATGGATCGTAACTATCCGATGCTGAATAATTAGCTCCAAAAGTTAGCTCAGCATTTCGTTTCGGCGATGAAATATCTCTAAAATGCAGAGTTGTCAACCAAGATTCCGACTTGTAGTCAACTATTATCGAACCATCACGCCAGTAAACATCAGCGTAATCTGCAATTGACGAGGTTATGTCGATTATGGTGAAATAACCTGCTTTTGCCGAGCAATTAATCATGAAATTCATATAACCTAAAATCCCTGGTGTAATAGTAATTCTCATAGGCCAGAAAAGCTCCAATGTCCATAAGTCTTCACTGCCAGTCAATACAGTGGAACATGGCATCGGAGAATATACAGGGGTAAAATTCACAGGTATTGCTGCTGTGGTGTCAACTTCGATATTTATCATTATACTGCCTATAAAAGCATCCGCAGAATCTATCGTCAAAGGGACAACAACCGGTCGGCATCTCTTCCCTATTGTATCACCAAATGAAATTGAAATGTAACCTGGTCTTAAAATATTTATTTCACATGAATCATATCCCCAATTACAGAATGAATCTCGTAATTCCACAATTATCATGGCTGTGTCGCAATCTATAGATGTGGGAATTGTCCAATCGAACCGACCATCTGCGACATCATATGTATCTGTTTCTGAACCGAATTCGATTATGATGATTCCTGAGTCATTTCGGAAAAATAAGTCCTCAACATCCCACAAAATATTTATTTCCTCCCCAACGAAAACACTCGTATCTGGACAGTCCAGCGAAACAAGCGGTGGTTTGGAGTCGAGAGGACCAATATATTCGGATGTATCGGATACTGTTTCTAAGTAATGACTTCCGGTATCCGGTTCAAGGCTGTATCTCAGCCATGTGGCAGGATTGCCGTGTAAATCCTCGAACCAGTATGAAATAGAACAATTTGTCCGATCATCATAAAGCCACATCAATACAGAACGTGATTTACAGCTATCCAGTATTACGATTACTGTATCAGGTGGATCGTAAGGATTAATGTTAACAAGATGATCATGCTCCTCAAATATAAGCTTGCCATCGATCCACAGCTTGATATCATCGTCCTTTCTCAATATCATTCTTAGTGTATCGTACATTACAGGAGAACATATATTATAATATATATAGAAATGACCATCCGACCAACCGTAACGATGTGTAAAGTTAATGTGACCCCGTAAATATGAAGAAAAATTGGTATCTGTAGTATCTGAAAACCACACCAATCCAGCAGTTGTGTCTCCTAATTTATAGGTTATATTCGTGTCTATGTCAGTTAATACTCCAGGTAGTTTGCCAAGTATTAAACATTTAGGTATAGTTCCATTATACCTCAGTGTATCATCAAATATATTGCTACAAACGCAATCGAAATCATCACTGGATGCGATAATCCGCATTGGATAATATCCCTCGATCCCAGGTATATCATGCCCCAATTCCCAGAAAAAACAATGCTCATCGGGATAAATGCTATCTCCTAAATCATCTTCATAGTCCCAGATCGAGTCGAACGGAAATATCCAAGTTATTCCGGAATCTAAGCTTAAATGCAGCAGAACATCGTATGGAATAGAGTCTCCCGAAATCTCATAACAGATCTCTACAATATTTCGGTCATTGCAATCGGTTTCCTCGGCAAAAGATAGTTGGAGGGGAGTTAAACTGATGAATACAAATTCTATTTTTTCTAGCCAAGGCAAATTTGCTGGATTTTCATACCATAACTCTGCACGGTATTGAATGTATCGATTACCCAAAATTGATGGTGGTAATGAATCATCATCGAATAAAGTATCCCATTCAGTCCATGTTATATCTGGAAATGGAGTATTTCCAGTTCTAGCAAGAACGATAACCTCCGCACCTTCTGGCTTTGGTAGAATCCATGTTGTATCATAGTCTTTCTCATCGTAGGCATCCCAATGTACAATGCCAGAGGAAATACCAAATTCGAAATATGTATCAAAAATACTACTTTCATACCATGCAGACTGACTTCTATCTCGTATGTTTCCAGGTTCTCGATAAATACCATGATGATCTATACTTACCGGAAATGAATCGCATGTACTGAATGAAGGTCCCCACAAAAGCAATGAATAACCATTGACATAATTGTTTAAAAATATGTCAACATTACCATCTCTATTAGCATCAATAACTGTTCCACCACTTGAATTAACAGGATATGGACCAATTGTATAAGATGTTGCATCTAGAAATAGTGAGGGTGGTCCAATATTAGGATAAATTCTTAACATACCACCTGGAACACCTCTAAAAAATAATATATCAAGCCAATTATCACCATTAAAATCATACAAAGCCGAACCACCGTATGAAGATCCGGGGAAAATTTTCATTGAATCCGTGAAATTCCCCGCTCCATCGTTGAAAAGGATAACTGTTGGATCTGGTGGGAAATTTCTGCTAGTTGCCACTATGTCTATATCATTGTCATTATCAATATCTCCCACAGACAATCCGTGACAACCCACCATCCTAATATCTGGAATAGTATGTAATGTGAAAGTTCTTCCTCCCTCATTGCGAGCGATAAATATATTCGTAGCATAAATTACTATATCTAAATCACTATCTCTATCAAAGTCTGCACTCTCGAGATTGTGAGCTGTCCCACTGCCAATATGCAATGTGGTAGTATCGCAGACTTCCCAACCATGAATACCTCTGCTACTCCCCCAATAGATGTAAAAATTAAAATTAGAGACAGCTATATCAAGATATCCATCTTTATCAAAATCAGCAACATAGGTTGCTTCAGAATTGTTATTGTAAAAATTTGTTGTATCAGTTGCAGAAAACGATCCTAATGTACTCCAATATATGCTTAAATTGTGGGTCAAATAACCCGAATGTATTATTTCTGCGAAACCGTCAACATTAAGATCAGCATAATCACAGTTACCTCCTGGACCACCCATTGGTAAATATTGCGAACTGTCCAATCCGGTTGCTCCCATATACCAGATTCGAAGAAAATATGGCCAGTTATGATCGACAGAAACAAAATCAGCATACCCATTTCCGTCTAAATCAAACCGAGAGAACCACTCAATTGCTCCTGAATCGGATTCCAGATTTGCTCTAAATGATACATACAAGTTTGGGTCTATCCAACCATCTGCAAAATCTGATTGGCTTGTTTCAATCCATGTAACTTGAGCTAATGCAACTGAATAGAGGATGAATATCGTAAGAAAAAAAAATTTCAATTTTTTCATGTTTACTCCATGTTTAATTTAACTTAAATAATATAAAACATTTCCACTCTTTTAAAATAATAATTTAAATTTAAGACTCAGATATTTCAAAAATTATAAAAAACAATTAATAGAGCATGTTTGATAAATGTATTGTTTATTGTGCTGGTTCCTTAATTCTCTCCACCATCCAATCTCTTGCAGTTCGATCTGCATCTAGAATATCCTCCAATGAAATTCCATATGTTATTTTAATAGAATTCATACATTCTCGCACAAGTGAAGTAATTTCAGAAAATCTAATTTTACCGTTCAAAAAAGCATCAACAGCAATCTCATCTGCAGCATTTAAAACTGCAGGCGCCGTACCACCAATTTCAAGTGCTTTGAAAGCCAATCCCAGAGCTGGAAAAATTTCCCGATCGACTGGATAAAAAGTTAATATCTTAAGGTCTTCCAAGTTCAATGTATTAATTGTCGATTCCAATCTCTCTGGATAGGTTAATGCATACTGAATCGGAAGTTTCATATCCGGAATGGACATCTGTGCAATCTGTGAGCCATCAACGAATTCAACAATAGAGTGTATAATGCTCTGAGGATGAATTACCACATTAATTTTTTCAGGTGGGATATCAAAAAGCCAATGAGCCTCGATGACTTCGAGAGCTTTGTTCATCATTGTGGCTGAGTCTATGCTTATTCTGGGTCCCATGCTCCAATTTGGATGATTCAAAGCCTGTTCTGGCTTTAGTGTATCGTAATCGACATCTTTGCCAAAAAAAGGTCCTCCAGACGCTGTAAGAATCAATCGGGATATTTCACTATGGCTACCGGACAACATTGCTTGCAAAAGAGCAGAGTGCTCGCTATCGATAGGGATAATTTTAGTTCCCATTTTACCTGCAAGGTTCATAAGTATTTCACCTGCCATAACGAGAGACTCTTTATTAGCAGTGCAAAGTCTCTTGCCTGCTTCTATAGCACACATCGAAGGCATTAAACCAGAAGCTCCGACAATAGCATTAACAACAATATCCACTTCTCTATCCTGAGCAAGCATACATAAGCCATCCTCACCGGATAACACCAAAATATCAGGAAATCTCGCGCGAAGTATACAAGCAAGATCTTTGTCGGAAATAAATGCTTTTTCGGGAGCGAATTCTTTAATTTGCTTAGAGATAAGTTCCAAATTGCTTCTTGCTGCAACTGATTGAACCTTAAATCTATCTGAATGCATTCTTATTACATCGAGTGTTTGAGTTCCTATCGAACCAGTAGAACCTAATATCGCAATTTTTTTTTCTTTCATTTTATAACCAAACCGTTCCGTTTATTACAATATTTTCAAAAATACCTTTAAATTTATGGGCATTTTTCCGAGGCTTCTACAACATTTATACTCACATCACTTAGTCTCAAAAGTTGAACTTGTTTATCCAAATTTCCCGATAGTAGTTTTATGTGGGTTGCATCAACGGGAAACTGTCCAAGAGTCGGCTCAAATAAAAACCACCTTCCATTAACCCATGCTTGTGGCCATGCATGGTATGCGAATTTTCCATCCTGATATACAAGTCCTACGTTAATTCTTGAAGGAATTTTCATCGACCTTGCCATAGCAACAAACAGAATAGTATGTTCATTGCAATCCCCACGCTTTTTTGATAAAACATCGAGTGCCGATGGAAGTGATGCCTGATATTCTTTCTTAATGTTATAATAGAGATACTCATTAATTTTCAACAACATTTCCAATGTATCCTTTTCATTACCTATGATTTTTTCAACTGCCTTGATTATTCTTCTATCATTACATTGAATAAAAGGCTCCTCAGCTGTATCCTCAGGCGTCGGTGAAATGAATTTCTCAAATCCCTCGGAGCAAATTTCCAATGTATCACCACGAAGTCTTTGATTGAAATCCTCAAGTTCTAATATTCCTTTCTTAAATCCTTTTAATACAAATTTTGCATATAACGCAATTCTTGGGTCAATCTCCATCTTCCACCGAGCAGGAATAGAAAAATCAGTCAATAAATCAAAATTGCCAGATCGTGACATTTCAAAAGCTAAAGCTTTCTCTTGAGGTTCACGAAACATAGAAAAACCCATGTCTGACCTTTCAAGCATCACTTCTCCAGAATCAGTTATATGCATCTCTGTTTCTAAACCCATAATAGACACCTTAACTTTCCATAGATCCATCTTTTTACCCATAATTGTCTCTCTAACTTGTCTTGTAACATGTATTTTCTGTGAAATTCTCGTTAAAGTAAATGGATCAAATCCAGGTAAATTAATCTTCAATCCATACTTGAAACCTTTAGCTGCAAGAATTTCAGGTATCACCGATGAAGGATAGATCTTCCCATCATTAGGAAATGTTATTGTATCGTTCTGTTCTCCAGTAATTATAACCACCTCAATCTTATCATCGTGAACTATACCGGACGCACTGGTTAGATATTCTCCTCCATGCAAATCAAAAGTAAATCCCTGAAGAGAGAAATCATTATTAACTGTTATTATTCCCTGAGAGAATATCTCCTGTACTGTACCACCAACAGGAATTCTCATATAGGAAACATCGGAAATGAGTAACTTTTTCCCAAGGTCCTGTACAGTCTTAGAAGTGTAACCAATTTTTTCACCTTTAAAATAAATAGAAAACCATTCCTGTCTCATTACTTCACCAACACGAAAAACGTCGATAGTATCAGGGATTTCCGGTTGCAACGCTCTAACAGAACGCCATAAGAAGTGCATCGAGCCAATCCACCAAATTATTGCTATTACAAATAACAGCTTTTTTATCATTATTTCCTCATTGTAATTTTATTTTATTTATATATTTTTATTTGATAATATGGGGGTGAATATGAGGCATAACAAATTATTTATGATTTTAGGATTGATGATCTCGATATGCGCAGCCCAAAATCCGTTCTTAGATTTCAGACATGCTCAACTTGAAACAGTTAGGACAGCCATTCTCATTAAAGGGGTAAATTGGACAGCAGATATTAATGATATAACAATTATCCCCGATCAAACAATAGATAACATGCTTGGTGAAATAAACTTCGAGGGTGAATTCCCAAACAACGACACAACCAACCATTCAGTAGAATTACCTCACGATACGAAACCAGTTACTGCTCACGACTGGCGTGATTATTCAAGTAAAGATTGGACAACATCTGTAAAAAATCAAGGTTCTTGTGGTTCATGCTGGGCATTTGCTACATGTGGTGTATTTGAATCAGCAATTAATATCTTTGCCGATTCTGCAGAGCTCGACCCAAATTTATCTGAGCAACAACTTGTCTCATGTGATTACAATTATTTCGGCTGTCGTGGTGGTTCCTTTGCTAAAGATTACCTTAAAGAAGTCGGTTTGTTTTATGAAGACTGTATGACTTACAGTGCCACAGACAAAGCCTGCTCTTTGAGATGCAGTGATTGGGAAGATAAGATCGACTATAGAATACTTAATGCTACATATGTCTCTGGAGGAAGCACTTCCAGCGGAATAGAAAACATAAAGAACGCTGTACTAAAGCATCCAATTTATGCCTCAATGAAAGTCTACGCCGACTTTCTCTACTATTCCAGCGGAGTATATGAATATGTCTATGGTTCTTATAGAGGAAATCACGCTGTGGTTATTATAGGTTTTGATGATTCTGATTCCGCATGGTTATGCAAGAACTCCTGGGGAACAAGTTGGGGTAGCAGTGGATGGTTCAAAATCAAGTATAATCAAGAAATCGCTCGATGGACATATTCGATCTCTCCTGCAGCTAAGGTTGATCTTATTTCACCTTACGGTTATATTCTTCCTTCCTCAGGAAAACATTATGTGGGTTTTGACAGTACGTTTAATTTTAAAGTCGTCTCGCCTGCTATGGGAGCAGAAGATACTGTGTATGTTTTCGATGAATGGTCTATTTCTGCCAGAACAGATTCCACCATCGATTCGGTTGCTGCAGAGATTCAAGTTGATTTCCCAACGGATATTAAAGTCTCATGGGACACTTCCACAGGCGTATCAAAATGTAATGTTTTTTTAGAAACAGATCCGATTGGATCAATTGTAAAAATGAATAAAATCCCATATACAGGGAATGCACTTGTCGCATGGATGGCGGAAAGTACGATTATTTTATCGACAGATTCAATACAATGGGTACAGACAAGCAGCACCAAAAAGCATAGACTTGTCTTTGATGAATGGGATTGTACAACATCTGTGCAGTTCGTCACTATTCTTTCATCCTCAGGAAGCACGGATAGTTTCAAGGTCTCGTTCAATCGAGATTCACTAAAATTCCTCACAAGCTTTAACACTACTCCAGTAAATTGCAACTTTTTAATAAATTACGGAACAATTTCAGGCAATTTTTATGCACCCTATTCAATGTGGGTGGATTCTGGAGCATCTTACACAATAAAACCACTAAATACTGATAATGGTGATTCTGCTTGGTTATTTGCTAATTGGTCTGATGGTGATACTACATTGAATAGGTCTGTTACATCAACCAAGCCAGAAACCCTTACAGCAGAATATACTTTAGCCTATCGCTTTGAAATCAACAATAGCGGATATGGCACAGTTGGATGCAATGCATTCTCCGATAACTGGATGTATAAAGATAGCACTGCCAGATTCTGGGTGGATTCCACTTATATTCCCATTTCTACAACAGAGGCATGGCTTTTTTCCGGCTTTGGAGGAACCTATCCCTCGGATGATTCTTCAGTTTCACTTCCAATGACTGAGGCTGTTTACGATACTGCTATTTGGAATAGATCCGTTCAAATCGTTATCTTTTCATTGATAGATTCAAGTACAACAATAGAATGGTTCCCAGTGGGAAGCTTTGTTATAATCGATGCCGGTGACACTGTTAAGATATTTGGATATGCTGTAATTTTCCGAAGATGGACTGGTCTTATCAATTCAACTTCCAATCTATGCACTCTCGAGGTTGATACGGCTGGAACTCTATACGCACATTATGATTTGTGTGCTTGGACAGAAGTCAAATCTAATCCTCCTGAATGTAAGATTTATATAAATTCGGTATTAGGACCTTGGTCGGACTATGTTACACTTTACGATACAATTCAGATCTGGGCAGATAGTTTCTACGAAATTGGAGCAGATACAGCATTATTTTTCTCATTCTGGAGCGATAGTGGTGCAAGAGATCACAAAGTTGAAATTAGAACTCCAAAAATATACACAGCCAACTTCGATTACTACTTTCGATGTTTGGGAGTTAAAAGCCCAAGAACTGGATCCGGTTGGATATCTATAGAGTCGGATACAACAATAGATTTAGTTGCTTCTTGGGTTGCCATGGACGATTCATTCGAGATCTATGCTTCTGATACCGATTACAACTTCACAGATTATGAAACATATGTGAAAACTGACAGTTCTGTCACGAATGTCGCATCCAAACCTACTATAGATACAGTATATTACGATATAGAAGATATGTTCATAAGTATTTCAGTAAGACCAGATATAATTTGGCCTACAACTGATAGCATTAGTGCAGGAGGAATAATTGAAAGCGGTGATAGTGCATCGGGCTATCTTTACAACTACAGCAACGCTCCTATCGATATAGGTTTTGCATTTAAATCTTCGTCCGATACCTTATGGAGTCCGGATACTACTCATGGAGAATATAAATTCGTTCTCATGATTAGTATAGGAGACAGCATCTCGCCTACATTCGATGTTTCAAGCGATGTGGTTATAGATACGTTTATCTGGGCGGATACAATTTACTTTGGACCTGGTGGCTATAACATTTCGACAGGAAGTGAAATACCTTTATGGTTTTATATAGAAACACCCACATATTACTCACATATTAGAGAATATTGGCTTGAAGTTGAAGTTAAAGGAAAAATTAGTTTACCCTAATATCCTTTTCTACTAAAATAATCAATGAATAAAGTGTTTAACAAATTTATACATCTTTCCAATAATACTGTTAATAATTCAATATATTTAATTATTTTATCAATCGTTTTCTCTCTAACTAATTATGCTACCGGACAATACTATTTTGGCAAGAATAAAATCCAAGCCATAGATTATGATTGGCAGCTTCTTCAGACAGAACATTTTGACATTTATTATTATAGCCAAGAAAATGAAATTGCAAAAATAACTGCTCATATCTCTGAGAGCGTTTATGTAGAATATGAAAAGCATTTCCGGTTTGCACCATTCGATCGAACTCCCATCATTGTTTATTCGTCATTTAATTTATTTTCTGAGACGCATACAATTCCGTTTATAATTCCGGAAGGAGTAGGTGGTTTCACGGAATATATACTTGGACGAGTTGTTTTGCCATACGGAGGAGATATATCGGAATTTCGGCATATTCTGGCTCACGAGCTAGTTCATGTATGGCAGATCGAATACAATCTTTTAATTAACGATGCACATAATAAATTTTACTATTCGATGCCTGATCTATGGTTCATGGAAGGTCAAGCGGAATACCTTTCGAAGTCTGAGAATGTAGATTCTCGATCGACGATCGTTGCTGCCATTGCAGGAGACGAGTTAATCCTACCTGAAAATTTTTACACGCTCGAGGGCAGTTATTTGATGTATGTATTTGGCGAAAGTTTCCTTCGTTATTTAGCGGAAAAATATGGTTCTGAGTCAGACATACTAATCTTAGATAGAGTATATTCCGGAATAAGCATTTATTACATCATCCCTGCATTATTTGAATTAACAACTGAACAAGTTGGAGTTGCATGGCGGCAATGGCTTATGCATAGATTTGGCAATTATTCTGCCCGAAGGATACCGTATGAAATTGCTGGAACTAAAATCACACCCGACGGATTCTTCACGTGTTCACAGTCACTCGACACCGCTGCTATTATCGCAAAAGGTAACATCATGGGTTATGGTGGTATATATAAAATAGAAAAAAATAAAGCCAAATTAATCCGTAGAATAGAATTAACAGAATCTGCCGAGGATGCTCGTATAATGAATAACAGAATTTCTTTGAGTGGTGATACTTTGATTGCATTTTCTGCAAAATCGGGAGGTTCTGATTATCTCTTCCTTTATGATTTGCGGGATGGTAGTGAAAGGAAGTTTAATTTCCCAGGGATTATTGAGATAAATTCCCCATCATTCTCGGAAAACAAATCGATTCTTTTCAGCGGAACGAACATTTCAGGTTATCAGGACATTTGCAGATTCGACATTGAAAACGGAGAACTTATACATCTGACCGAAGATCACTATCAGGACTGCGATCCAATCGAAGTACAAGACCAAATTATTTTTGTCTCGGACAGAAATGATCCTAATCAAATGAATCTTTTCAGTATAATTAATCGTAAGATTGTGCAACTTGCACAAGACGCTCCAATAAATAATATTTCCTCTCCAACAATATCAGAAGAGGAGAAATATATGGCATTCATTGCTGATGATGACACTTTTCCCGATGTATATATTTTAAATTTAGAAACCGACTCGTTGTTTAAGGCTACAAATCTCACAGCAAGAACTGTGTCTGTGAGCTTTCTAACTGCCGAAACTCTTTTGGTTTCGGTGATTACATCACATAATGCACCAATCCTTAAAATTGCATTAGATTCGATGAGATTCATTGGTGTTTATCCAAAGTGCGAATTTACAGGAGGATGGAATTTAAAGATTTCCTATCCAAAAATAGACAAGAAATCGAAGGAAAAAAATAAATCGGTTAATCGACTAACATTGGGTTTTGCTCAGGGAGAAATCGGAATTTTAGCTATGCACCAAGGTTTTGCAGGTCTTCAGCTTATGTTGACAGACATTGTGGGTGATCGACAGATATACATCTTCGTTACAGAAAATGCACAAAGTATATCCGAAATGCTCGATGAACTTAATGCAGCGATTATTTATCGTCATCAGGGAAAACGCTGGGGTAAAAGTCTTGGGGCATATAGAACGAACTTTCACAGCTATGATCGTTATGAGGGTCGATATTCCGAACATATGCTTGGTTTATATGGTGCAGCAGACTATCCTTTTAGTAGGTTCACACGGATCCAATTCAACAGTATGATTTATTTCTCTTCTCGAGAAAATTTTTCCAAAAAAAGAAAAGATTTGATTGGAGATATCGGTGTATCGTTTATTCGAGACAACTCTTTGTGGGGTGTGTCGGGACCAATCGATGGCTCAAGATTGAATTTAAGTTTAAGTGTTGGTGCTGGTGCAAAAGGAGAAATATATAGATATCTTACTTCATTGGATATAAGACACTATTTAAGATTATCTCGAAGATCATGCTGGGCACACAGACTTATTCTTCGCCACAGCGGAGGTCCCGAACCGTATAGGTTTTGGTTGGGCGGAAGTTTGGATTTAAGAGGTTATCCGCTGTTTTACTATTATGGAAAGAATCTATTTCTTGCAAATTCGGAATTAAGGTTTCCTCTTTTAGATCGATTATTACTACAAACACCCGTAATTGACGTCGATATTAGAGGTTTATGTGGCGCACTATTTTTCGATGCAGGTGGTGCTTGGGAAGAAAAACCGGATATACTTGGATCGTTCGGAGCTGGAATAAGAATGAATTTAGATTATATTATTGTATTCAGATTTGATATTTCGTATAAAACAGATTTCGAAACATATTCCAAGAAGCCACGATTCGATTTCTTTTTTGGATGGGATTTTTAAGATGAAAAAAAATCACTTTTTTGCGATTACCCTATTGAAAAAAAAATGAAAATATATATAATAAGATTTAGTATAAGATTTTAGAATTTTTAAATCAAGCTATTGACAAAATCGTTTCGGTCTATATTATAGGACATCGTATATAGATTTATTATATGTTGGGTTTTAATCATAAGAGGATAAATAAAATGGCAAGATTAAGACGAGATGTAGATAGATCATTAGATTTATATCTAAAAGAAATAGGTGAAACTCCTCTCTTAATAAAATCAGAGGAAGTAGATTTAGCCAAGAGAATTCACGCTGGCGATCCGCAAGCGTTAGTGCAACTAACCAAGGCAAACCTGAGATTTGTTGTCAGTGTTGCAAAACAATATCAAAATCAGGGGCTTTCATTAGCTGATCTTATCAATGAAGGAAATATAGGTCTGATAAAAGCTGCTAAACGATTCGACGAAAAACGCGGTTTTAAGTTTATTTCTTACGCTGTTTGGTGGATTCGTCAATCAATTCTTCAAGCTCTCGCAGAACAGAGTCGCATCGTTAGACTTCCGCTAAACAGAGTGGGAACACTTCACAAAATAGGCAAAGCCGCACGTAATTTGGAACAGGAATACGGCAGAATTCCCAGTACATCTGAAATTGCTGAGGAACTTGAAATGACAATCGAGGAAATTAACGATACGCTTCGAATTTCAAATTCTCACTTGTCCCTTGACCAACCATTCACAGAGGGAGAAAATAATTCATTAAAGGATGTTCTCGAGGACGAACATGCGGAATCTCCCGATGAAGATGTAATGACATCATCCTTAAGAGCAGAAATTGAACGTGTTTTATCAACTCTCACAGAACGTGAAGCTGAAGTTATAACTCTGTATTTCGGAATAAACCGCGAGCGTGCACTAACACTTGAGGAAATAGGCGAAAGATTTGGATTAACTCGAGAACGAGTTCGTCAAATCAAGGAAAAAGCAATTAAAAGGCTCAAGCACGCTACTCGAAGAAAAAATCTCAGCGCATATGTTACATAATCTTTTTTAGCTAAACGAGATTTCGATATCATCATGGTGTTTTTCTCTTTTGATATATCTTGATGTCCTGTTATGAGTTATAAATAGATTATATCGGGTCACCCTATTTTTGAATATGTGAATTTTAAGGATTGTTATTTTCGTTCGACTTGCATAGCTTGTATTGTGTATATTTGTTTTAATTGGATATAAGGATTTTATGCAGATTGTATAAACATCGTTAGGCAATTAGAATGAAAACACAACTGCCCATCACACAATGCTTCTTCTGGATTTGCGTCCTGCTATTTGCTGGCATTGCAGGTTTTCTGGTAATCCGGGCAACATCCCTTTATGGCGTAGGACTCTCGCCAGACTCAACAGGATACATAAGACTCGCAAGAGACATTGCCGACAATGGCTTCCGCTTCCTTAGCGAGAGAAAGGCCATAGCCCAGCCACCAGTGTATCCTGCGCTTCTCGCGCTGGTGTCTGTACTAATTGGCAGCGATCCACTCAGTGCTGCACGTGTATTGAACGTCGTAATCTTTGCTGCTCTTGTTGTCATCATGATGCTAACCGTTAGACGAGTTACCTCACATCCGCCGATCATCCTCACTATGGGAATCCTGAGTTGCTTCTCAATTCCGCTCATCCGTGTCTCATCGATGGTATGGACAGAACCAGTCTTCATTCTGATAGTCTACAGTCTTCTTTTCCTTATCAGCACTTCACGCCCCTCTCTCCCCATCGTTCTTTTTGTTGGCTTTCTGACAGGTCTTGCATGTTTAACCCGTTATCCTGGAATTATACTCATTCCCTTCATCTTCGGTTACCTTCTGCTCTCTGGATCAGAGCGGATTTCGAAAAGGTTGAAGTTAGCATTTGCCTTCGCTGCCATACCATCTCTCATGTTTGGTTTGTACATTCTGAGAAACAATGCAATCTCGGGAACCACTCTTGGATCGAGAGCACCCTCGCAGACTGGATTCGCATGGAACATCGATCTTGCCATGGAGACTTTCAAAGCGTGGTTTCTTCCTCGGCGTATTCGCACATTTGAAACTGCTTTACTCGCACTTTCCTGTTTCATCGGAGTGTTCTTGTGGTCTCACCGCAAACGTATCGCTCGGGAGTTCCTTAATTCGCATCGCAATATCTTGATTTTCGCAGGTTTCTTCGTGCTGTATACCGCTTTCATTGTCTGGACGTCCACTACCACAGCATACGACCGCATCAACTTTCGTCTCCTTTCACCTGTGTATCCATCACTGCTCGTATTGTTTTCATTCATTCTAAAGTCGGAGACTTTGGGAAGTCGCTGGCGATCCATCCTTGGTATCGGTCTGTTTGTTCTGCTGTTTATCATTACACCCATTCAAGTTGTTGTAAGAGAAGTCAATGCCAAATCCATGCAAGGGGCAGGCGGATACAACTCTTCAGTATGGCAGCAGAGCCAGTTGATGGATCATTTGCGGAGAAACGGACTACCGGGACATGACATAGTCTTTAGCAATGATCCCTGGGCTATGTACATCTTAGTGGGTCTGACGGCAAAGATGTCACCAGTCAAACGCTACCGACACACCGACACGAAAACCGGTATCACGTCTGAAAACCTGTTTGAAAAGAAGCCAGACTTTGATGGCGCAATCCTTGTATGGTTCGACAACGCACACACGAAGTACTTATTCAATCCCGAAGAATTGCAAACGATGTGCTCGGTGAAACCTATCGCAAGTTTCGAAGATGGAACCATTTACAAAATAGGACGTTCCAACAATCGCATCGAGAGCGATGAGGAATAGTGCACATTTCGCTCTGCTCCCTCACTATGCCGACGGGAGTGGAAACAGAGATAGACGATTTGCGGGGGAGATTGTAAACTCCCTTTATCCCGCACTGACGGGACGGAGTTTCCCCAAAAGGGGGACACAGAAACTAGAACGGCGATGAAATTGTCCCCTATTGGGGGAAAATGTCCGAAGGACAAAAGGGGGATTATATCTGGCGTCCCGATGAATTAATCTCCCTTGTTACTAAGATATTTCCTTAGGGAACCGAAAGATTCTCCTTGAATTCCAGATTATTCCCCCTAAGTTCCGAAGAAAAATAACCGGGGGATTGAGATTATTCGCTTGAGGGAATTGCCGATTTCGGATGACGGAAATGAAGTAAGTTATTGGAAAATGGAGAGTTAGAAAGAATACAATAGTGGGCTTTAGCCTGCTGAAACCAAAACAGGAGATATCAAATGAGACGAAACATATGGTTGTTTGTGTTTGTTGCGGTCATAATTATGCTCTACACCTGGAGCTGTTCCAAAGATGAAAATGAACCCGAAGAGGAAGACTACACTCTTGTAGCAACTGAAATCATTGGACCAGAAGGTGGAGAGCTTACTGTCGATGATTTCTCACTAATAGTTCCGGAAGATGCTTTTGACTCGGATGTCGAACTGGAACTGTATGCTTCAACGGAAGCCCACCCATTTGGTGAGTATGGTATATCCAGAACATTTCGCCTTGATGGGCTCCCCGATGACTATTACGAGCCTCTGCAAGTGTGCATCAAATACGAGGGGACGCTTTCCGAAGAGAGCTTCATAGCCGTTGGAGAGGAGGTTTTCATCCGCAACTTGAATGCAGTAGAAACCGCATACAATCTATTTTCTGCAATCGACTCATCCGGTTATCTTGTCTTTGAACTACCGGCGCCGGAGGGAGATAGGAGAATCTATGGAGGGAAGGGCGAAACCGCTAAAAATCCGGATTGGTCCTTAAATTTAATGGCGATAAGCGGTTACTATTCATGCATAAGTGAAGCAGGGCATTTTAAGATTAGTTTTCCTGCTCCTGAGATGGAACCTGCACACGAATTAGCTGATTACCTCGATGAGGCATACAACACATTTTTGAGTATGGGGTTCAGTTATGCTGCCAGAACAAGATGGCCTGCGAGCGTTACTGTGAAATACTTCGCCACTTCTGCTGACGCCTATTCCATATGCTCTATGTTGGGAAATAACTACGGGTATATGCAATTCAACATTAATATAATGAGCGATTTATCGGCACTGCGGATGACAGCGGGACACGAGTTTTTTCACCTCGTCCAGGCACTTTATGACCCCCGTAATCGGTATTCTAAAGCGAAATCTCCATCACCTCATCTCTGGTTGGATGAAGCATGCGCAGTATGGTCAGAGGAAAAATTCACCGAGGAGGCAGACTACTGTTCAATCATTCGTGCCGGTCACCTGATGTCGCCATTTCATGGTATGCATACAGGCGCTGAGGAAAACGCGGCACATCATGGCTATGGTATGTCAGCCGTAATAAAATACCTCGTCGAGCGGTATGACGAGGATATTCTAGTATGTATGTATGAAAAAATCCTCGATGGAGACCATCCTGTCTATGCAATAAAACAATGCACTGACCTTTTTCTTATATGGTGGGAGATATTTCTGCGTGAATACAGTCTTGGCGAAATCTATGATGATATCTCGCCTCTCTATCTTGTAACTGATGTCAATACGAAAAACTGGGAAATGAATGACGCTTCTGACACACTGAAAACTTTTTCCGAAAGCTACCCGGACCTGTCAGGAAAACTTTTTCGTGTTAAACTCAATTATCCCGGTATAGACAGTTCTGCTACAATCAGGTTTAAGGTAACTGGAACATCCAGTGACATAACGGTATTCAAATATAAGGGAAATGTAATAGAGGATTTAGGAACTTCTGCTGATGAGGTTACAGTTTCCGATGTGAAAGCACTCACCGATGATGGCTGGTATCTCATTGCACTGGTCAGCAACAGCCACAATGTGTCGCCATATACGGGGACATCGGACAAAGAACTGGAAATCAGGGTCATCACCGAGCCAATAGACTTATCAAGATTAGGCATTATCACTATAATGCTTTCTGGCATGTCGGTAACGCGGCTATATTCTGATGGTTCAATAACAAATGAAACGGCATCCGGTGTATCATTAGATGATCT
>CAZLTJ010000045.1:0-18261 GCA_964562425.1 uncultured bacterium | reverse complement strand
GTTTCAAGGGTCGTTTTTGGTCGATAAAGGTATACGAAAGAAATCATGATTAATTATTATTAAATTATCATAAGGAGGATAAAATGTTTAAGAATTTAACAATGTTAGTGATACTTTTTCCATTAATAGTATTGGCTCAACCAGTATTGGAAATAATGTATCCATTACCGATAGATTCTGCAATAGCTCATGGTATTCGTCTTCCAGATTCGAGCTATTATGTAAGTACACCGTTTCTTTCGCAATCGTTAGATCCAGCAAAAGAAATGTTTAGATTTGCAATAATCGATACCACAACAGATACAATTTACGCAAAGCCATTTAATATGAAGTGCCACTATGATTCTATTATTTGGTTTTGTGATACACTTCATCCCACAAGCACATGCCCTTGTGAGATAATTTTAACATTACTTGCTAGTGAAATAAATTTATCCATTTACAGAGACTTCCCTGATTTTTCTTATTCGCAAAAAAACTGTGTGTTTGATATAATTGAAATTGATTCTGTATTGTTTAATCATCCATGTACAAATATTAATATGAAAGAAGTTACTCGAGGAAGATGGGAGTTTTGGGGTGGTGCAAATATCTACCCGGGATATCCACCTTGTTTTCCAAGATTGCGTGGTGGTTCTCCTCTCCAATACAATATATGCAGTTTTTGCAATGATAGTGATCTTTGTTCAGATTTTTATCACGCAAGAAATATGTTATATTCTCCAACTAACTGGAAGGGAACATTCAAACCAGAATTTACTCATAACCAACCCGCTTTTAAATTCGAATGGCCCTCATTTTACTTGACTCTACCTGAAGAGCTTTACATCGATGTAGCATGTTTCGCAAGAACAGCTTGGAATCGTATAATGTGGGATACTGTTTCCTTCCATTTCGCTCTCGACTCCACCTCGGCATGGATGACAGTAACCTGGTCGGATGGTATAGGTGCGGATACGTTTTTCTATGGCGATAGCGGAATATCCTGGCGTAAGCCACATGGAAAACACTTGGGCTGGCGAAGGTTTGGGATACCAAGCGATCTTATTCACATTCCGGACGGATATATGGGGAATGTGCGCGTGTGCCTGCACGAGGTTACAAATGCGCCTGTTATTGCTTTCGGAGAGCCGACACATCTGCATCCAGCGGGAATGCCGTGCTATGGCAACTGGGAGTATTACGATTCACTTCTTGACACCACGTTTATTGTCGAGAGATGTATACCTACTCCAGCAGTCCCTGTTTGCACGACATTTTTTGTTATAACCGATATTATCGAGGCAGAAGAAGTTGTGCATAATATCGGTCTCGAGGTAAATAATGCATTCGGCGATTTTAATGAAATTTATTATTCGCTGCCGGGCAATGGTATTATTGCGATTTACAATATAATGGGACGTATGATGCTAAAGCGTGAGGTTAGCGGCTCGGGAGTAATTAAAGTCGAAGCCGGAGAACTGAGCAGTGGGATATATTTCGCTGTTATAAAGAGCGCAGATTATGACAAGATTGTCAGGAGAGTGCTGGTGGTGAGGTGAGGGGAAATTTCACAATAAAAAAGTAAATATTTCTAAAATCACCCCTTGAAAAAATTCAAAATCTGCATATATATATTTAATGAGCAGTTTTTTTGTTTCGAAATAATTTAAAAAAAGGAGGATGTTATGAAGTGGAGGAATTTGGCGGTTTTAGTGGGTGTGGTTGTCCTGCTTGTATCTTTCGCTTATGGGCAAGATCCACGAGATCCGATTTACGACCGAGACCCCTCTGGAACCGATGCTTTCGGTATTCTTCACACCGAGTGGGAAGGCGACAGAGCTATAACGAGCATTGCCACAAATTTGAAATCGCTCGATATCGACGGGAATTATGTCTATGCAGTAGGAGAATCGCTTATGGCTACTTTTAGCATTCTGTATCCATTATCGCCTTCGTTGGTTAACGAATATAAGCTCAGTGGATATGATTCTCTGTATTTCGAGGACATAGAAGTACGAGGAAATTTCGCATTTATCGTTGGAGGATATAAAGATAGTGCATGGTATGGAATGATTCTTGTTTTGAATATTGGATTCCCCGACTCTCCGACATTTGTTGATACTTTTATTCATGATAATTCACGTTACACAGCGATAGACCTTGAAGGTAATGTAGCGTATGTGACCGATTCATTAGGAAATTTGCGCTCATTCAATATAACAACATTAACCTCAATTTCGGTTATCTACAACTTGGGTATCGATCCAGGAGCCCACGATCTGGTTGTGGATGGCAATATTGCTTATGTTTCATTTCCAATACAAATTCAGTCATTTAATGTAACCAACCCGAGTATATCATTTATAACTAGATCTCCAAGTTACAGTTGGGTCAGAGATATTTACGTTGACGGTGATTGGCTTTTTGCAGCTACAATTGTGGGAGTTGATAGCTTTGGATTGAGAAAATTCAGCATAGAGAATGCAATAGTAGATTCGTCCTCAGAGTATTGGTGGGATTATGGCACCTCATACGGAGTAACTGTTATGGGGAACTGGGCATATACAGTGGGTTATTATTCCAATGGCGGCACAACTTACGCGACCATAAGAGGTTACGACGTTACAGGAGCAGTCGATACAGTTTCAAAGATAAATTTCAGGAACGAAGAATTAACGAGAATGCAAAAAAACGGCGAGACAATGATTTATGCTATCGGTAAATACACGACGACAGACAAGGGAATGCTTAGAGCTATTCGAGTTGCCTATCCCGACACGAATGCAGTTGACAGTAGGTCTATTGAATTCCTTAGCATAAACTATGGGCATCTTATTGGTAATTCATTCACTGAACCTAGTCAGCTAGAAGTTAGAGGAAATCATGCATTTGTGGTCGATTCGCAAGGAATGATGGTGATAGATATTACTTATCCTGAGGATTCCGTTTACTGGGTTGCAGAATATTGGGATACCTTTCACACATTTTATGGAATAGCAGTTTCAGGCAACAGTGCATTTCTAACTTCAACCGACCGTTATGATGATAGTAGGTCATTTTGGATAATAGATATAACAGATCCACAACCACCATTACCTTCGAGATTATCTGCGATAGGAACCACAGCACCCGATTTGCATCCACATATAGTTGGTGAAGTGAAGATAGAAGGTAATGTAGCGTATACCCACGGAATAGATACATTATGGGATGCTAGTTTAGGTCGTTTTATGCTTAGAAGTTTTTTGGATGCATTTAATATACAAACTCTTTCATCGCCATCTTGGTTAAGCAGTGATTTAATGCTTTGCAGAGTTGGTGTATGGTGGAATTACTATGAACCATTCTTTGGGGAACTTCAAATTGAGGGTGATACTGTATATATATCCTGGCGGCAAAATCCTTATGATCCTAGTTTACCAGCTAGTGTTAGTGCAATAAATACAAATCACATAGGTTTTTTTGATATTAGAGATCCGGCTGATGTTACAGCTTTTCTACCAATTCAACAGATTATAGGTGGTCTTGATATTTATCACAACATGGGTTGTTTTAGAGAAAACATAACTTGGGATCACGGTGGAGCAATAGATGCTGAAGGTAATGTTATGTATTCTACAATAGGGAAGGAGCACCAACAAAAAATACCAATTTGGGAACCTGGCAGTAGAACGTTTTCTTATGGTCTTATAAGGTATGATGTTGATACGACTTATTGCGGAAAGGTATGGCCGATAGTTGGTAATTATGAACATCAATCTGATTGGATAGCTGAATATCTTGGGTTAACAGATAAAAATGATGCAGCACCTATGGAATTATTTGTTGATGGCGACTATGCATTTTGTTCATTTGAAGACGATTCACTATATTTTATGAAAGTAGACAGTGTGGATGTCTATACACCTCAACATTATGTTATCCCAATATTACACACAACATTCAACGACTTCAAGACTCATGGAGATTTTCTTTTTGCCCTTGGTGACAGTACCAATGTACATGGTTTCAAGGGTCGTTTTTGGTCGATAAAGGTATACGAAAGAAATCATGATTAATTTTTTTTAAATTATCTTTGGAGGATAAAATGTATAAGAATTTAACTATGTTAGTGATACTTTTTCCTTTAATGTTATTAGCTCAACCAGTATTGGAAATAATGTATCCATTGCCAATAGATTCTGCTATAGCTCATGGTATTCGTCTTCCAGATTCGAGCTATTATGTAAATACTCCATTTCTTTCGCAATCATTAGATCCTGCAAAAGAGATGTTTAGATTTGCAATAATAGATACTACAACAGATACAATTTATGCAAAGCCATTTAATATGAAGTGCTACTATGATTCTATTATATGGTTTTGTGATACACTTCATCCGACAAGCACATGCCCTTGTGAAATACTGATGACTATAAGTGACAACATTCCAATGTTATTGCGTGTTGCTGGATTTTCTCCAGGTTATACATATTCACTGACAAATTGTGACTTTGATTTACCTGCAATAGATACTGTATTTTCAAATCAACCGTGTACAAATATTAACATGAAGGAAGTGACTTCAGGGAGATTTGAATTCTGGGGTGGAGCTTATATCTATCCGGGACATCTGCTTTGGTTTCCTCGACCCGGTCATTTTTCACATGGCTGGGGTCCTCTCTCATTTAATATATGTAGTTTTTGCAATGATAGAGACCATTGTTCAGATTTCTTTGGTGTATACGGTATTATGTATTCACCAACAAATTGGAGTGGAGAATATAATGCAGAATTAAATAAATTTTTTCCTACACAACCTGAATTCAAGTTTGAATGGACTTCATTTTACCTGACTTTACCTGAAGAACTTTACATCGATGTAGCCTGTTTTGCAAGAACAGCTTGGAATCGAACATGGCGAGATACTGTTTCCTTCCATTTCGCTCTCGACTCCACCTCGGCATGGATGACAGTAACCTGGTTGGATGGTGCCGGTGCAGATACGTTTTTCTATGGCGATAGCGGTATATCCTGGCGTAAGCCCCACGGAAAACACTTAGGCTGGCGAAGGTTTGGTATTCCAAGTGATCTCATTCACATCCCTGACGGATATATGGGGAATGTGCATGTTTGCCTGCACGAAGTGACGAATGCACCTGTTATTGCTTTCGGAGAGCCGACACATCTGCATCCTGCGGGAATGCCATGCTATGGCAACTGGGAATATTACGATTCACTTCTTGACACCACGTTTATTGTCGAGAGATGTATACCCACACCAGCTGTTCCTGTTTGCACGACATTTTTTGTTATAACCGATATTATCGAAGCTGGAGAAGTTCATCACAATATCGGTCTCGAAGTAAATAATTCATTCGGAGATCTTAATGAGATTTATTATTCGCTACCGAGCAATGGTATTATTGCAATTTACAATATAATGGGACGTGTGGTGCTAAAGCGTGAGGTTAGCGGCTCGGGAGTAATTAAAGTCGAAGCCGGAGAACTTAGCAGCGGGATATATTTCGCTGTAATAAAGAGCGCAGATTATGACAAGATAGTGAGGAGGGTGCTGGTGGTGAGGTAGATCTCAAGTCGAACTAATGCTTATAAATCGGATAGTTTTATGTTAATAAATATCTAATCGATGTTTTTGCGATTTAGATCAGTTTTGATATCCTTTAGCGTTTTCATATCCGAAGGATTAATATACTCGATGTTCTTGAGTTTTCTTGACAGTAAAGCTATTTTGGAAATATGATCGACCAACTCCATTCGGCTACCTGCCTGCTCGAGATCACAACCCAATGTTACAACGCCATGATTGCTTAACAGAAAAGCATCATTATTAATAACATATTGTTCGCAAAGTCTTGCCAGTTCGATACTTCCCGGTGGTGCAAATGGAACTTTTGGAATTTCGCCAACTTTAATCAGGATTTCGGATGTAAGATTAACAGGTATTTCCTCAGATGTGCAGGAAAAAACTGTAGCATACGGCGGATGTGCATGAACCACCGCTCCTATATCATCTCGAAGCTTGTATGCAATTAGGTGAAGATTAATTTCCATAGAGGGCTTTCCAGTATTGCCAATTACGTCTCCACTAAAGTCGACCATTACTAGATCATCCGGTTTCATGTGCCCCAGTGAAATTCCAGATGGTGTGATTAGAATTGTATATTGGTCGAATTTAACGCTAATATTGCCATCTCCACCCGGTGTCATGCCTTGAATCCACAGTCTCTTGCCCATTTCGACAATCTGTTGACTAAACGATAATGTCCGTTGAATATTTGAATCAGAGATCATAATTTCCTCCAAGAAAGCTAATTTCAAGATTATGTATTCACAAGATAATTGATTCTTTAAATTTGATTGCTTCGTTGTTTCTGTATTAATTCCCTCAATCGATAAGCAAGCATTGTGCTGCGTTTCATTGGTTTGCTGTTATTTACAGCAATCGTAATAGCTTTTCTTGAACCGACAATCACGAGAAGTTTTTTGGCTCTCGTTATAGCAGTATACAATAAATTTCGAGCTAACAAAATGTAATGCTCGGTCATTATCGGCAAAACGACAACAGGATATTCGCTTCCCTGCGATTTGTGTATTGTAACTGCATATGCCAATGTTAGTTGCCCATAAATATCTGATCCATAAACCACATCTCGTCCTTCAAACCTTACAGCGATTTTGTCTCGATCAATTATTCCTGACACAATCCCGATATCGCCGTTATATACATCGAGGTCATAGTTGTTAGCAATCTGCATAACTTTGTCTCCGACTGAGAACGGCAATCCGAGATTAAGATGATTTTTATTTAACGATTCTCTAAGTAAGGTATTAAGTCTCTTCGCGCCACATTGTCCTTTATGCATTGGAGTTATAACTTGAACGTCCTTAATAGGATCGTAACCATACGCTTGTGGTATTCGCTTTGTAAGCAAATCTATAACAGTCTGTCGAGCTTCATCTGGGTCGTCCTGATACGATATGAAAAAATCGTCGTGGGGATGATTATTCACAACAGGCATGTTTCCCTTAAGTATTCTGTGAGCGTTCCTGACAATAAGGCTATGTTCGCTCTGACGCATTATTCTATTCAATCTTACCACTGGCATCGATTCAGAATTAATAATGTCTCGCAGCACTGCTCCCGGACCTACCGAGGGTAATTGATTAGAATCACCCACTAAAATTAATCTTCCTTGATATGGAATTGCAGACAGCAAATTTCGAAAGAGTAAGACGTCGACCATAGAAACCTCGTCTACAACTAACATATCGATTTTAAGCACATTCTGTCTGTTGTATTCGAATGTTCTAAGTCCTGGATTGAAATGCAAGAGTCTGTGAATTGTTCTTGCTCTGTGCGATGTAGTCTCTTCCAATCTTTTCGCAGCTCTTCCTGTAGGTGCTGCAAGATCTACTCGAAGTTTCAGTTTTTGTGCGATTCTTAATATGCCTTTCACAATCGTTGTTTTACCTGTTCCGGGACCGCCAGTGATTACTACCACTTTACTTGTTATGGCATGAATTATTGCTTTTCGTTGCTCTGCAGTATAGTTGATTCTTGTATTCCTCTGTATTTCATTTAAAAGCGATTCTGCAATCGGTAAACTGAAATGTTTGGTTGGCTTTGCCGCTAATAAATGTGATAAAATTTCAGCGGATTGAACCTCGGCTGCATACAGATTAGGTGGATAAATTCTATCGTTTTCTTGGATTATACGCTCATCAGCACTAGCTTTGTCAAGGCTTTGTTCTATTTCTTTCCTATCGATATCGAGTAGTTCTTCTGTGCGGAAGATTAACAATTCATGAGTAAGAAAACAGTTGCCGTCATCTTTGGCTCGACTGAGAATATGAAATAATCCCGCAATAATTCTCTCGGGATGATCCTCAGGAAGTTTCATTGCACGACCGATTTTATCGGCAGTTGCGAATCCTATACCCCAGACATCTTCTGCAAGTCTATACGGGTTTCTTTTTATTATATTAATGGCTTTATCGTCATACTTATGCCATATACGTTTGATTAACCCGATGTTGAATCCATAGCCAAATAAAAAACGTGAAAGGTCTTGAAGAGATTTCTGATCGGTGTAAGCTTTTCTGACAGATTCTGCAATGGTCTTTGCCCGTTTCTTGCCTATTCCGCTCACTTCCTGTAATTTCTCAGGTTTATCGAGAATTATTTCAATAGTTTTATCTCCAAAGCAATTTACAATTTTCTTGGCATACTTTGGACCTATTCCTTCAATAAGATTTGAGGATAGGTATTTTTCCAGTGCATCATTGCCCTTTGGGTGTGATGCTTCAAAGCTTTCTATAGTAAACTGTTTACCATATTTTTTATGTTTTGTCCAGTTCCCAGAAATCCTCAGATGCAGACCCTCGTGAATATTAGGAATCTCTCCAACAGCAATTATTAATGTTTTATCGTTGTCGAGTATGAAATTAAGCACTGTATAGGAATTCTCTTGATTATAAAAAATAACACTCTCAACAGTACCCGATAGTGTTTTTGACTTAGCTTCCAATTTTATCCCATAATTTATGGATTATTGTTCTTACATCGAATTTCATCAAGAGTTCTAAGCAAAAATTGAAAATCATCCCATGTCGGACGTTTAAGCTTTGCGTTTCGTAGCAAGGCTGCAGGATGATAGGTAACAATAAGCGGAATACTTTGATATGAATATATTTTCCCGCGCATTTCTTTCATTGAATAATTGGTTTTTAAAAGCGCTTTAGCAGAAACTCTGCCCAAACAGCAAATTATTTTTGGTTTTATTATCTGTATCTGCTTAATCAAAAATGGCAGGCAGGCATGCTCCTCCTCGATTTTTGGGTCTCTATTGTTTGGTGGACGATCTTTCAGTATATTTGCTATATATACGTTCTCTCTTTGCAGTTTGACAGCTTCAAGAATTTTATCCAAAAGTTTACCTGCTTGCCCTATAAATGGTATTCCATATAAGTCTTCCTGTCTGCCGGGTGCTTCTCCGATGAATATAATCTCCGAGTCGAGCGATCCGCAGCCAAAGACAAGTTTGTTGCGTGTTTTATATAATTCGCATTTCTTACAGTTACGAGCAACTTCTATTAATTGCTCAATCGATTCCGATTTAGATTTTGAATCATTTTCTATATTACTATGTGAAGGATGTGCTTTTTTGAATAATTTGATTTTCTCAACAGGCAATGGAACTTCCAGTTCACCCATGTCTCTCATAAATCTGAAATATTCGCTAAGTTGGTCTATCAATATATCTCCTTGATAATAAATTTTGATGCTAACGTCCTGTTGTCAACCATTTTTTCGAAAGAAAATATGGCAAAATTGCCAATGTCTGTCCGATCATCCCTGCAGCAATACCAAGAAAAATTCCCGACGGACCGATTATTTGAGAGACGAAAAAAGCCACTGGTAATTGAATTAAATAAAGTGCGACAAGCAATGAAAAGAAAGGGATTATTGTATGTCCTGAACCATTTATCCCTCCAATTGCGATAATTCCAATTGCCAGAATGGGATAGACTAATGGAATTATTGATAGATATGAAGTGGTATAATATATTGTGAGTAGATCACTGGTGAATAGCAAGGCGATTTTCTCACCGAAAAGTATATATATCAAAGCAAATGGCAGAAAAAACAGCTCAAATATTCTAATTCCCTCAAAAACTGTTTGCTTAGCTCTTTTAGGTTTTCCAGCCCCAAGATTTTGACCGACCGCTGCAGCAGTGGCACCGCCAAGTGCAAATCCTGGAAGTAAAGCGATTAAATTCATTCTTATTCCAACAGTATAAGCAGCTGTTGCAAAAACACCGTAGGATGTAATTAGACGCATCATTATAAAACCCATCGTAATTTGAACGATGTGTTGAGCTGTGCTAGGTAAACCTATATGTAGAAATCGCTTCAGAACGCTTAATGTTGTTGAAAAATGAGCTATATGTAACTTGAAAGCTCTTGATCCTCTCAGGAGTATTAGAAATCCCGCTATAGCACCCAATAAGCGAGCGGTTACTGTAGCATAAGCAGCTCCTCGAACTCCATAGGCAGGAATCGGTCCCAAACCGAAGATGAGAATTCTGTCTAAAGCAATGTTTAATATAACTGAACCGACAACAATTATCGTTGGTGTTATGGTATCCCCGGCGCCTTGATAGATGGCTCGAATAACGAACATATAAACCATCGAGAAACTTCCAATAAGCATTATGATAAGATAAGTTGAGGATAAATCGAGTAATTCTCCTTCTACACCCATCAAAATAAGCAAGATCCGACTAAAAATAATGCCACAAAGTGCAATAACAACCGAAACCAATACTCCGGCAAATATCGATCCTACTGCACTTTTGTGTGCCATTTCATAATCGTTAGCACCCACGTACCGAGAGACCATAGCTCGTGTTGCTACGGAAAGACCGATAATGAAACTCATTGTTCCTGATGTTATAATGCCTGCAATTCCTATTGCTGCCAGAGATGTGGTTCCCAGTTTCCCTACGAAATACATATCAGTAAGGAGAAACACATTCTGAATTGCATTGCCGAACATCATAGGCAGCGCAAGACGCAGTAGAACCTTCCTGGGATGCTTTGAAATGATAGTTTCACGTAAATTTTGCATAAGTTTGTTATAATAACTCTATGATTTGCATTTGTAAAGAAATCCTATTGTTAAACGGGGAAAAGGATGAGATATTAAGAAGTATCAAGGTATAATCTAAATATACTTAAAAAGTTTAATCTGAATCGATTCTATTTTAGGTAAATAATTTTGCTCGTAAAGGTTGTACTAACATTAGTCAAAGATTAGAACTTGTCTAAATTATTTTAACAATTCATCAAATCTCAGGAATGTTCCATTGTGTCGAATCGTTTTGCGATTCTTTGCTTTTATGCTCGTGACTTTCCAGACGCGAAGGCCTATCACCGATTAAATTACCCTCTGATAACTCCAGAACTCTAAAGTTATAACGTTCAATGAGTTCAATATTATGAGTTGCCATTAGTATTGCAGTTCCTTGTTTGTTGATCGAGAGCAAAAGTTCCATAATTTCCTCGATAGCATGCGGGTCAAGATTCCCGGTAGGTTCATCAGCCATAAGTAATAGCGGAGAATGAACCAATGCGCGTGCTATTCCCACTCTCTGTCTCTCACCACCAGAGAGCTCATGCGGATATACTCGAGCCTTATGTCCCAAGCCTACTTGAGAGAGAAGTTCGTTGCCTTTTATTCGAATGAGTCTCTTTGGATAACCGCAAACTCTTAATGCAAATTCAACGTTCTCTCTTGCTGTCATATCGGGAAGAAGTTTGAAATCCTGAAAAATGACTCCGAGTTTTCGTCTTAGATATGGAATTTTTCTTCTCGGAATATTATCAATATATTCACCATCTATTGCTATCATACCGTCATCTATGGGTATTTGCGCAAGCACTGCTGAAATAAGTGTCGATTTCCCAGCTCCTGAAGGTCCCACAAGGAAAGCAAACTCTCCCGAATCGAGCACAAAGGAGACATTATATAATGCAATCCAACGTTTTGAGAAGGTTTTACTAACTTCTTCAAGAGATAAGATTTTCATCGCTCTCCCAATGATTAATTAAATTTTAATATACGTATTGCAGAGCGATTTACCATAATTTATGTGTCTGTTCTGTATATATTGTGCTCAAATATACAAAAGCCAACCGTGAGGATCGTTACCGTTTTCGACAATATCCAAGAATTTTCTCTGAAGGATTTCAGTAATTGGTCCTCTTTTACCATTAGCGACAGGGATTTTATCTACAGAGGATATAGGGGAAACCTCCGCTGCTGTGCCTGTGAAGAAAACTTCATCTGCAATATAGAGGAATTCTCTTGGGATAAACTGTTCCCTAACCTCGAATCCCTCTTCTTTTGCAAGCGTTATAATCGAGTCTCGAGTTATTCCTGGAAGTATTGACGCACCCTGTGGTGGCGTGATAATTTTTCCGTCCATAACAAGGAAAATATTTTCAGCACTGCCCTCGGAAACGAAACCATTAATGTCTAAAGCAATGCCTTCTACGTATCCATCAATAAGAGCTTCCATTTTTATCAACTGGGAGTTCATATAGTTAGCACCCGCTTTAGAGGTTGCTGGCATTGTATTGGGCGCAATTCGGTTCCATGAGGAAACGCGAACCGCGACACCCTTTTCTAATGCCTCAGGACCTAAGTATTTGCCCCATTCCCATACTGCAATTGCTACATCCACTGAACAACCAGATGGGTCTACACCAAGCGAGTAATAACCGCGGTATGCAATCGGACGAATATAACAAGATTTAAGATTGTTGATTTTTATGGTTTCCACAATTGCATTGTTTATCTCTTCTGGAGTATAAGGAATTTTCATTCGGTACATCTTCGTGGAATTAAAGAAACGTTTTGTATGCTCAGGTAATTTGAAAATTGCAGTTCCTTTGGGAGTATTATAAGCTCGGATGCCTTCGAAGATACTCGAACCGTAATGAACTGCATGGGATAAAATGTGGATAGTTGCGTTTTTCCACTCTACAAATTCACCATCCATCCAGATATGGGATGCTTCGTTAACTAATTTGTGTGTTGGATCATGATGAGCCATTCCTTCAATAAAAGCCATGGTTTACCTCCTAAATTTAAATTATTTAGATGATTGCTTATGGATATAAGCTTTTTTTTCTCTAATTTTCAAGATTGTTTTCAATTAGAAATATTTTTTATTCATTATTTAAAAGTCTTGTTTTTTTTGCAATTTCAAGAGTTCGTCTTGCACGAGCCACAATTGGAGCATCGATCATTTTCTTGCACAGAGAGATTACACCACTCCCAGTTCGCTCAGCTTCCCCAAAAGCATTTATTACTTTTCTTGCATATTCAAGTTCCTCTTTCGAAGGCGAGTAAACATCGTGTATTACTGCAATTTGCGAAGGATGAATTGCACCCCTACCATCGAACCCAAGAGATTTTCCTTCTTCTGTGCTCTTTCGCAAACCCTCGATATCATTTATGTCACTCCATACAGTATCTGATGCTTGAATACCTGCAGCTTTTGCAGCCATAACGATCATACTCCGTGCAGTGAAAGTTTCCTTTCCCGTTCTTGATCGTGATGTGCCGATATCTCGGGTGAAATCCTCCGCACCAAACACCAAAGCTGTGACAGATGGAAACGAAGATGCTATTTCATATGAATTCAAAACTCCAAGAGCTGTTTCTATTATACACATATAAAAGATTTCCTTGGTTACACCATGTAGTTTCTTTTGATCCTGGACAATTTCTTCAACATTCATAATATCCACAATAGACTCGACTTTAGGTATAACAATGAGATCGGGTTCAGCTTGAACAATTTCCTTCAAATCGTCGACACCAAATGGCGTTAAGAATGGATTAATCCTGACTGCTTTTTCTGATGCCCCAAAATTTACATTCTTAAGGATATTTCGAACGAGAATACGAGAAGCAAATTTCTCTTTTGGTGGAACGGAATCTTCTAGGTCGAGTATTATGCAATCGGCACCGAAAAGAAAAGCGTTTTGCGATAGATACGGATTATTACCGGGCATATAAAGTCTGCTTCGTCTAAGCCTATCTTTCATCCGAAACCTCCACATTTAGTCTAACTGCTGCTTCTACGCGTGAAGAAATGACATAGGGCAAAGCTCCATCATCGATTACTTTTATGATACAATCTGTAACGTTAAGTTTTTTGAGGGTTTCGATAATTTCCTTACGAATATTGTTGGAATAAAGGTTTTCCATGGTTGTGTCGAGTTCTATTGTAATACCACTTCCGGATTTTGATTTTTCAAATGTAACCTCGAGATCACCCCGGCTTTTTCGACCACATGTGCTGGACATAAATTCTCCCTGAATAATTTTTCTATTGGATTTAAAAGTTTTTATACAAATCATAACAATTCAATCGAAATAATGCTCCAATCTATTGCATTCTCAATAAGTTATTGAAATAAATGTTCCTCCTTGAGAAATCGCTCGAGGTTACGCAATCTAGATGGCTTCTTAAGTTTTGTCAATGCCTTGCATTCAATTTGGCGTATTCTTTCTCTAGAAAGGCTGAAAATCCTGGCAATTTCGTCTAAGGTTCTGGGCCAATTATCCTCAAGACCATATCTTAGAGTGATTATTTTTGCTTCGCGATCATCGAGAGTTCTCAACATTCCCTTGATTTCTTCTTTGAGTCTAAAAAGAGTTGCTTTTAAGGAAGGAGGTTCAATGGAGACGTCTTTTATCAAATCACCGACGGTTCGGGAATCTTCCTCCATATCTAACTTATTTTCCAGTGAAATTTCCCTCTGAATGGATTTTAATATCCTATTCAGATTCTTCTCGGTGATTTCCAAAGCTTGTGCGATTTCGCTTTTAGTAGGTTCTCGTTGAAGTTTTTGAGTTAATTCATTAACAACTTTCGAATGTTTTCTTGTCCATTGAATAAGATAAATCGGTAATTTCATTGCGTGTCCTTGTTCTGCTAATATCCGTAACATGGCTTGTTTTATCCACCATATGCCGTATGTGGCTATTTTATAACCTTTGTTAGGATCAAATCGTTCGATGGCTTTAAGCAATGCATGATTACCTTCTTGAATCAAATCCAGGAAGTCGACGCCTTGATTCATATAGCTATGAGCAACATTTACAATTAATCTCACATTTGCATTAAAAAGTAGTTCTCGACTTTCTTCATATTCGTTCAGAAGCTCGGGAATTTTGTTTAGTTTTTCAAATAGTATCATTGTTGGGAAACATGATATATCAGATATACATCGATCTGTCCTTTTAAAACGTCTGAAATGCTTTGTTATTAAATTCATAGATTTCTTGCCGATACCAAGCTCCTCGAATCTTTCCACATATTCTTCGGATTTGCATTTCATAAGTTTTCGTGCTTGTTCTAACGATATTCCGGAGATAAGTAAGGCTTTTTCAAGTTGAACCTGTTCTTTTTCTCTAAACATCAAGATCTTACTAAATAAAGGCTGTATAGTGTCGATAATTTTGAATGTTGGATTTATTTCCTTAATGAGTTTTAAAATTTCTTTACTATATCTAGCTTTTCTTTCCCAATACGTTTTTTGACCGATGCTTGCTTTTCGGATTGATTTAATGAAAGGACGAAGTTTTTTGAAGTATAATATCTCAATTCGTTTTAATTTCATTAATATTTCCTTTTTGTGTTCTGTGGGAGTTATATTTTCCAGTCTAAAAGATGATAATGTGAAATCGTCAATGCTTATTGATCCTGTTTCAAGTTCGCGTCCTTTTTTCAAAAATTTAAATATTGAGATAGTTGTGCAAGCTATTAATGCTTGAAGCTCATTAAAATTGTATTTCATTTTCCGGGCTATTTCTATTTCTCTTTCTTTGCCAAGAATTTCGACATCACTTATATCGCTGAAATACTGGAGAAGGGGATTCTCGCGCTTAGAAATTTGCTCTAAATCTAAAACTACAATACCCTCTGCAGAAAGGTATATCACGACATCATCCAGTTTTAGTATGTTTTTTAAGTTATGCTTTTTTAATTCATTCTCAATTTCTTTAAGAGATACACTTTGACGAGAGCCTAAGTTACTTGCTATTTGCTCAAGGAGCTTAAGTTTTTCCTCGTCATCAAAATTCATTGATCCTCCATATTTTAATCGATTAACTTAAAAAGCTGCATATTGCCTTTATAATCGTTTACAATTGGTTAATAGTCAACTTATTTATAATTCATATATATAATATACTTTTGCTTTATGTTGATTATTATTTTATAAATATAGATTAATTAAGTTTGTGTATTTCCTTAACTATTCTGCTTATTTCAATAGAAATTTCTTTAATTTCATTTTCGTCGTCATCTATATGAGCAACTTTCAGCTTTAAATTTAAAAGTTCTTTTTCCCTTGCCAATCTTATTTTTAGCAAGGGATTAATAACTTCTTTCTGTGCATCTGTTTTTGAGGGAACATTTTTAAGATTCATAAGGAATTTGCTTAAGTAACTCATTGCACGAGTGTCAATTATTTCATTAAGTTCTGATAGAGAGCAGCTTCCATGCTCGATAATTTGATTGGAAAGCACATCTGCTGCACCTCTATATAGCTTAAATATTTCAATTTCAGTTATCTCTTCGATCATGGGATTGGAGATCATTATAGCCAAAAGGTCTAATTCGAGTTGAGCTTCGGCAGATAGAGATTCAAGACTTCCTTTTTCTTCTAATTCAAAATCACTGGGTATTTTTCTTGTTGCTTTTGATATTCTCTTTGCTATTTCAGACTCACTAACCAGAAGCTCTTCCCCAAGAGTTTTTATATAAAGGGAAGTAGCCATATCATCTTCAACTGATTCAAGATATGGAGCCATTTTATCGACAAAGGTCAGTTGTTCCACTGTAGAGCTAAGTTTTCCATTATTTCGAGTCCATGATATTGTGAAATTTAACCATTCCGGAGCGTTTTTAAGCATATCGAAAAGTTTATTTTTATTGAGTTTTCTTGCTAAATCATCTGGGTCCAAACCAAGTGGGGGTCGCGCAATTTTAACAATAAAGCCTTGTTTTAGGAGATGCTTTAAAGCTCTATATGTGGCTTTGAGACCAGCATCGTCACCATCGAGGAAGATAACCACATTATTTGTGAATCTTGATAGAAGAGTGGCATGATTTCGAGTGAAACTTGTCCCGCAGACTGCAATAGTATTCTTTATTCCTGCAATCCACATCGAAATGACATCAAAATAACCCTCGACAAGAACTGCAAAACCAAATTTTCTTATAGCTCTTTTTGCATGATTAAGACCGAAAAGAACTTCGCTTTTATGATAAATTTCTGATTCGGGACTATTGATATATTTTGGACCTTCGATGTTTTCTCCCAAAGTTCTTGAGCCAAAACCAACTAACCTGTCAGAACTGTTATGTATTGGTATGATAAGTCTGTTTCTAAATCTATCGTAAATTTTGTCTGTGTCGTGTTTTTTAATTAGAAGTCCGACAGTAAAGAAAGCCTTTTCATCAACTCCAGTTTTTTTTATATATTGAAGCAAGCTGTCCCAGGCATCTGGGGCATACCCAAACCCCAATTGTTTGATGAAATTCGGTGGTATTCCTCGATTTGAAAGGTATTTTAGTACATGCTGACCTTCTTTACTCGAAAGTTTTGTTCTATAGAAATTATTGGCTGTTTCAATCGCTCTTTGATATGAATCCATCTTAGAATGGGTTAAATGCCTTTCTGGTATGGGAATGTTGGAAATTTTTGCAAGGTGTTCAACTACCTCGATAAATGAAAAACCTTCTTTTTCAATCAGAAATGAGAAAATATTTCCGCCTTTTCCGCAGCCAAAGCAATAGTAAAGTCCTCTATCCGGATCAACCGAAAAGCTCGGTGTTTTTTCCTTATGAAATGGGCATAAACCCATGAAGTTCTTTCCCGATTTTTTTAGGGTTGTGTATTTCCCTATTATTCTTAAAACATCGGTGGATTCGAGAACTTTTTCGACAAATTCCCGTGGATATCTTGTTTTAGAAATATTTCTGTTCATTATCAAAGGGCAAAGGTAGTTGTAAGCGTTGACTTTGCAAATTCGACTTGGAAATAATTATAATTTATATTTCGATAATAATTGCAGCAACAGGACAACTGTTTGCAGCCTCTTCAATATAATCGATATATTCTAACTCCTCTTCATACGCTATAACTAATGCAAGATCGTTTGATTCATTCATAGCGAATGCTTTGGGACAAATCTGCTCACAAATTCCACATGCAATACACAAATCCTCATCAATTTTGACAATCATTGTTATTCCTTTTCAAGAATTATTATTAAAGATTACTTGTATTCTTCTAAATTGTCAATATTAGAGATGTTTTTAATTAGCGACTCTCCTTGTTTGATATGTAATTAGCGACCCGTACGATTTCTTCCTTTATAATGTTGAAAAGATGACGATAAAATTCCGGTGGCATTGTTATTGGGTCTTTTATATCCTCACCTTTAATGTTTTCTTCTCTACCATATTCGGTTAACAGATATGCTTTTGAGATAATTTGGCTACCGAAATTTTCAGCGAGCCAATCTATATGATGTCTTGCCATCACTAATATTAGATCTGAGTTCTGGGTTATCTCAGACGTCATAACTTTGGTATTGTGCTTTGAAATATCAATATCGTTTACATAACATGCGATTTGCGCTTCGATTGAGGGTGGAAAGCCATCTGTGGCATGTGTTCCAGATG
>CAZLTJ010000044.1:0-18622 GCA_964562425.1 uncultured bacterium | reverse complement strand
GTATTCTGTGGAATGGGAGGGACACACAATTGGTTGGGAAATCCACGTCGATAAAAAATTCGCATATCTAACCTCTCATGTGGACTTGTACATCGACGGCGAACTAGTAGCTAAGAGTCCAGGTGGATTTAGGTTTACTGATAAAGCATGTTCGGAGCTCGAGCACAAAGGTAAGACGGTTCCTGTGAAGTTGACAGTAGTTCCACTTGTTAGTAGTTATTTGACAAGGCTTAAAGTTGATGGGAAACTAATAAAAAGAATACGTATACCATATGATGAAATTAAATTTGCCAGATTGAGCGTTATTCTATCTCTTGTTTTTGGAATGGTTCTAGGCTGGGTTATTGCTGAAATTGTTTTATTTTTTTTCCTGTAAATATTCTAAACTTGTTTTCATCCCTTCATACTTAGCCCTTCTCCCTAAGGAGCGATTAGTTGCCCGTTTTCAAGTCCTTCTCCTTGGGGAGAAGGATTTAGGGTGAGGGAGTGTTTATATAAGATTTAGGATAAAATTTACAATAGCAGGCAAAAAAATTGTCCTATCAACAAGTATTACATGTTATCTTAACATAAATGAAAATCCTTTGGAGGATTAATTGCGATACACCAAAGAACAACTGAAACAATTGCGCGATAGGTGGCATGAACCGCTTCTCGATCCCGAAACAATGCAACCAACCGAAATCGAGGATTGCAAAACATTTCAGGAACTGCTGACAAAGAGAATGAAGGAAATCGATGAACTATTGTTGACGGAAATCGAGAATTTGGATGAGTCGCTGAGCGGTTTTAAGAAACGAAGGGAATATCAACGAATCTGGAAGGAAGTAGATAACTGCAAATTCAGCGAAACTTTGAATGATATTAAGAAATTCGGTCTTGAAAATTATTCTGAGTTAACTGATACCGAAAAACACGCTTACAAAAGAGACTATGCAATCGATCTTCGCGGTGCGGTTTTGAATAACATGCATTTTGATGGCGCAGATTTAATCTTTGCCAGTTTCGACAGTGCAAAGTGTGAGAGCACTCATTTTAAAGGTGCTGCATGTAGGGATGCACATTTTGATGGTACTGATTGCAAGAGTGCGGATTTCACAATTGCAGGATGTCTGGGTATAAATTTCGCTGATGCCAACTGCAGGAATGCCATTTTCAATGGAACAGCATGTTTCGAAGCTAATTTCAATAACGCAAACTGCGAAGCTGCTAATTTCAAAAATTCAGATTGCAGTTTCTCGAGATTCGTCGGAGCTGTGTGCTCGGAGGCTAATTTCGAAAACGCTAAATGCGAACATACTAGATTTGATAATGCGGATTGCTGGAAAACGAGTTTCAATAATGCAGACTGCACATTAGCTCATTTTGATGGTGCGGATTGTAGTTTTGCTCATTTTGACGATGGGATTTTAGATAACGCATCTATTAGCACAACCGAAATTATGGACGAAAATAATAGAATAAGATGCAGAAACTGTGAGTTAGGAAGTGCAACTTACAAAAACGCTCGATTTGTCGGTGTTGACACTTCAAAAGTCGATTGGTCAAAAAATCCGGCAATGAGAAGATATATCGAGCATCAGCAGTTTGTGGAAGACCTTAAAGCAAAAGCCAGCACTTGGTGGCAGAAAAGCCTGATTAAAATATGGGAGATTAGCTCGGGCTATGGGCAGAATTTCTGGCGATGGTTAGGTATTTCTTTTGGTATAATTTTACTGTTCTCAATAATATATTCCATTATAGACTATTCATTTTTGCATTTTATTAGTCGTGAAGCGTTTGTTGTGGATGACAGACTTTTTAACACACCAAGATGGTTTTATCTTTTCTATTTTAGCATTGTAACATTCTCAACATTAGGTTCAGGGGATGTAGCTCCAATACACTGGTTGCCAATGGTCTGCATTGCATTACAGGTGTTCTTAGGCTATTTAATGCTCGGTGGGCTAATCACTTTCCTTGCAAACTGGCTCGGCAGAAAGTAACAAATTATAATATGTAAACAGCTATCTAGTTTGTAAAAAACATTTGTACGAAACCAAATTCATATTACTATTTGATTCCTTTGTTATTGCCTTAATATATTTTCTTATGATTGAATTGTATGAAATGAATAAATGAATTACTTATGAGAATATAGTTTTATCTTCTTAAAATAGGCTGAAATGCATCTTTTAGGATTTCAAAATGATAAAGTATATTAAACGACATTACCCTCTGATTGTTGCTATTCTTATACTTTATCTAATGCTGACAATATTAACATTGCTTTCGATAAGAGACACTCAAGGAAATCTCATTTATGCCATCGACGACCCATATATCCACATGTCTATAGCAAAGAATTTCGCAGAATACGGCGTTTGGGGCGTTACGCGATATGGATTCACATCGTCGTCATCCTCACCGTTCTGGACGTTCTTGTTGTCTATGACTTATTCGATATTCGGTGTTAACCAGATTAGTCCGTTTATATTGAATATAATTTTTGCAACATTATTATGCATTTTAGTCTATGAAATCCTAAGAAAGCACCGACTAAAAAGCTTTCTTATACTAATTGTTCTTCTGATAATATTTTTTTTCACACCATTATCTTCCATTATATTCACTGGTCAGGAGCACACGATTCATGTACTTATTAGTCTATTTTTCGTCTATGTTTCTGCAAATATTCTTTCAAACAAGAAATTTAAGTTCAAAGAAATATTATTGTTATTGCTGCTTTCAATGTTAGTTATTTCGATTCGATATGAGGGATTATTTTTGGTTTTTGTCGTGTGTTGTCTGTTAATGATAAGGAGAAAACCGCTACACGCATTGCTAACTGGAGCTACAGGAATACTGCCTATATACTTCTACGGTATATATTCCCTTTCAAAAGGTTGGAATTTTTTCCCGAATTCGATTTTGTTGAAGGGCAGAATGCCGGAATCATACTCGTTTACAAGCGTAATGAAATTCTTTATAAATTTTATCGATAGGATAATGGCAATTAATAACTCTCATATTTTCATGCTCATTCTATTAGCTACAGTTCTCTTATATTTGCAGATTAGAAGATATAAGAAAATATGGGATGAACGCATTGTTATGCTTATAATTCTCGTTGTCACTGCAATTTTGCATATGCTCTTTGCAGACACAGGATGGTTTTTCCGATATGAAGCATATCTTGTTGGGCTTGGCATCACAGTTTTAGCAATTTCACTACCGAAATTTTTTTCCGATATTGCCAAATTAAAATTAAATAAGTGGGAAGTATCCCTAAATATTCTGCTTATTCTATTGATTCTTGTAACAATTGTGCCCTTTTCGGTTAGAGGTTTCGATGCATTAAGGAAAATTCCACAGGCTACGAAAAACATATATGAGCAGCAATATCAAATGGGATTGTTTCTTAGTAAATATTATGAAGGCGAAGGTGTTGCGGCAAATGATATAGGTGCTATTAATTTCCTCGCAGAAATCAGAGTTCTGGATATATGGGGATTGGCGGATATCGATGTAGCAAAAGCAATAATGAAAAAATACTATAGCACGGATTTCGTTTGTAATCTAGCAACGGAAAAAAACATTCGAATCGCAGTTATCTATGATATTGCACTGCAGGAATTTGGAGGAATACCATCGCAGTGGATAAAGCTTGGAGTGTGGGAAATTTCTAATAATATTGTATGTGGCGATGATTCAGTTTCTTTTTATGCCATCGATCCTTTCGAAGTAGACAATTTGATGAGGAATTTGCAGGATTTTTCATCGCAGCTCCCAAAGGATGTTATTCAAATTGGTGAATATACTAAATTAAGACAACAATAATCACATTTAACAAATAGGAGCAAAAGCGATGGATAAGATGATTGCCTATTGTGGATATACTTGCTCTGAGTGTCTGGCATTTAAGGCAACTCAAAGCGATGATGACACCGAGAGAACCAAGATTGCAGAAATGTGGTCTAAGCAATTCGATGCGGATATAAAACCGGAGTCGATTAACTGTGACGGTTGCGCATCTGGAAACGATCGCATCTTCGAGTACTGCAACATTTGCGAGATTAGGAAATGCGCAATTGGAAAGCAGGTTATAAACTGTGCCTATTGTGAAGATTATTCATGCGAAAAGCTGGACACATTATTCAAAATGGCTCCTAATGCGAAATCCACACTGGAAGAGATTAGGAAGAACATGTAACTGTATTTACATCAATTATAGTTTGCTGTAAATTATTTCTGCATACTCGAGAAGCATAAAATAGTCATTTCGAATGATATTTCCGAAGAATCTTTAAGTTGTCACCGTAATAGAGGGTGTTCATGAATACTAAAATACTACATATGGTTTATTTTCTTTTTGCCATTTTTTTATGTTCATAAAAAGCTCCGTTTTTCTAAATTCATCATTATCAAATGCCAATCTCAAACTTGAATCAATAATATCATATGTTGTTTGTTTTCCTCTTTTATTTCCTACTTTTATACTTATGCAACGCCAAAGAATTACAACCAAATCATGTCCTTGGCATACTTGCCATTTATCATGCATCAGATTACAAACTCTATTATACTCGGAAAGTATTGTAGTATTATCTAAGATATTCCCTGAATTATAATTGATTTCTTGAACCATTTTTTCTGTATTGGTCTTTAAATCATTGAAGTCAATAAATGTAAGATAATTCGTACCTTTGAATTTTAATGCCCAATTCTTTTGTGTAGGGGAAGATAGCCAACGCAAGTATCCTATTGGTAATGCCAGTTCTATTATAATATTCCGAGTATCATTTAATAACTTCTTATTGTTTTTATTTACATACTCACCTATCAATCTATCCAGAGCTTTTGATTTAATTATCATTGTTTCAAGATCATGAGTATCAGTTTGTAAAACATTTTTACTCGGCGAGCTTATTTTATCTACTTTCCAAAAATCGCTATCTACAATAGCAAGAAATCCCTTAAAACTATCTTTTTCGAGGATTTCGACAGCACCTAATATGTCTTCCTTGCAACTATCAGACATAGCAGGTATTATTTTGCAGCTACCCTCGGCAAAGAATCTTTTAAATACATTGGCATCAGTTAAACCTTCAACAATGCATATCGAACCTTTGAATGCCGACCTTAAAAGTCGTATTTCATTAGATATATAATATTTATCTTTTTTCATCATGGGGTGATTTCAATTGAATTGTCAAATCCCATCTATCATGAATAATTGAAGGTGAGTGAGTAGCAAGTAGGACATCTATCATGCTCAGTTTTGCAATTTCAACAAGGTCTCTAATAAAAATTTCTTGCCACTCAACATGAAGTGATATTTCGGGTTCATCGATTAGAATAAGAGTATTAGGAGAAACAACAAATAATAGATTGTATAAAACCACCAATTCATGTTGTTCGCCAGAAGATAGGTTTTCCAACGATATTTTATTCCCGTCTTTCAAATTTTGAAAAATAAAACCGACTTCTTTGTTTACAGACATCTTTTTAAACTTAAACCGTTCGTTTATGCTTGTAACGAAAACATCGAGCTTTTGGGCTAATACTTCAAAAACTTTTAATTTCTTCTCAATATCATTCACATATATTGTTAATACGCTTCTATTACTTGCATTGATTGTTTTAAATTTCCCAAAATCCATCGACTCGGATTTCTCAAAAACACCAGCCTCGATATATTTATTTCGTTTCTTCTCCAACTCCTTTAATTTTAATTCAAGTTTGCCGTTCTTCATGGCATTTTCTGGATTTGCTTCAATTATTCTTTCGGGAAAGGTTCTATCAAGTGTTTGTGATTGATTTCCATATTCTGCTAATGTTTGCTGTATCTTATATGCAAGTTCTTTAGAGAACTCATGAACTGTCAGAACCGGTCTATTTTCGCTTTCCCTTTTTTTTCTGGATGGCTTAAAACTCATTAGCCTTTCTGTTTCAATGAAAAGTGTATATTCAGATTCAGATATCTTTTTAAGCCATTTGGGGATATTTCCTCTTTTTTCTTCAAATACTGGAAACATTTTATTATAACGATAAAGCTTATAGCTATATCGAAAAATCACGTCTTCAAGATCAAGAATATCTCCAGTAATTCTATCAATCCATCGATCTGGTCTAATTCGCTCAATTTCTTTTATTTCTCTTTCAATAATATGAATTAGGATATCCAAATCCTCTGGTCTCAAAGGTTTCAAAATATATGGTTCCTTTTTTTCCTCATTATTCCGAATATAGTCTATTTTTAGATTCTCCTTTTGAGCAAATTTTCTTTTTTTTCCATTTTTTATATGCTCTATCCTAATCTTGCTATTATCAATAAATGTTAGCTCAAAGCTCCTGAACGGAACCTGAAAAAATTCCGAAAATCTTCCATTAAAAACGGCATTGACCATTTTTAGAATTGTAGTTTTACCAAAACCATTCAATCCATGGATAATTGTAATTCGGTCTTTTGTTTTTAATGGAATATCATGGTCAAATATTCCAAAGAGTCCTTTTACATTTATTCTCTTCAATCTCATTTTAATTCCTCCGTTTTCTTCAAATTTATTATTTTTATTCAGGAATGCAAAATATTTTGATGCTTTGTCTATTTGCACTTTCCATTTTCTCCGCAATTTCACCAAAAAAGTTCCTGCGCGACTTGGGTGAAAATTATTAAATATGTCTGAACCGCGGATTACACAGATTAACGGATTAACTGGGATTCATAAATGACAATTACTAGAAATTAACCACCATTTGCTGGGGTTTTGGGGTTATCCGTGAAATCTATTTAATCCGTGTTATCTGTGGTTCTGGTTGTGTTGCGTTCTGTCTGCTATTTCCTGTGTTTATTGGTTCTCACAAGGCTCATTTATTTTGTTGCATTTAATGTTATTAATCGGCACTGTAATATTGTCTGAACCGCGGATTACGCAGATTAGCGGAGAACACTAAATTTATTGTGAGATACAATCATAACAATCAAACTTAATAATTCTGAATTGTTCCAATTTAATATTTGTATAGCCAATTCGATTCAATTTTGCTAACTTTTTTAAAGTGACGATGATATAATATATTATTATTGTGATGTAAATGTATTGTAAGTCTCATCACTTTTTATTGACAATGAATTTTCTTGATTTCTATTATTAAGGGCATATGCTCATAATAATTTAACTTAGAATGGAGGATAATATGTTATTTGCCATAAGCGTGCTTGAGGATAAACCAGATTCAAATTTGGATCCAACATTTGGCAGAGCTGGGGCGTTTGTGATTATCGATTCGGATTCTGAGGAGATTATAGAAACTATTAGTAATCCAAATGTAAATGCAGCAGGAGGAGCAGGATATGCTACTGCTCAAATGCTTGCTAATAAAGGAGTTAAGGCTGTAATTACCGGTTCATTGGGACCTAATGCGTATAATGTGCTCAATACTGCAGGTATAAAAGCGTATTATAATTCAGGGTATAGTGCCGTTGATCAAGTTGCAAAGGATTTCTTAGCTGGAGCGCTTAAGCCGATTGAACAGAGTTTGGGACGTGGAAGACGTCATAGCGGCAATTTCTAAGGATTAAACCAAAATAAATTGGGAGTTTTTGGATGATAGTTTCTGTTGCAAGCGGTAAAGGTGGCACAGGAAAAACAACTGTTGCGGTTTCAATGGCTATTGCAGCAGCACCGGTTACACTTGTCGATGCCGATGTTGAAGAGCCTAATGCGAATATTTTGTTAAGAGCATCAAAACATGATGCCACCGATTTCTCGGTTCCATTTCCTATTGTCGATCCTTCGAGATGTGATTACTGTGAAAAATGTGCCGAATTCTGTGCATATAATGCAATGATTGTGCTGAAGGGACTAAAAGTATTTGCGGCGCCTGAAATATGCAAAAGCTGCGGTGGTTGCATATTAGTCTGTCCAAAGGATGCGATATCGGAAAAACCAAGAAAGATGGGTTTAATTAACTATTATAGTAGATTGAATGTAAATCTTATTGAAGGAGAAATTAACATCGGTGAAGCTGTCGCAAAACCTTTGATAAACGAGCTATTTCGACGATTACCTGAAGGCGATAATGTTATTGTGGATTGTCCACCCGGTTCTGCGCATTCTGTGGTTGAGTCGACAAGAAGTGCAGATTTTGTACTGCTTGTAACCGAACCGACGCCTTTCGGTTTACACGATCTGGTAGAAGCTCTCAAAGTAACAGATTCGCTGAAAAAGCCGGTTGGAATAATAATTAATCGCTCTGATATCGGGGACAATAAGATTGAAATTCTTTCCGAAGAAAAAAATATTCCAATACTAATGAAAATCCCTTATAGCTCCGAGATTGCGAGAAAATATTCACAGGGAATACCGCCGGCAGAATTCTCGGATTATTGGCGTGAGGAATTTAAAAGTTTGTGGCATAATATCATGGAGATTATCAAGTGAAACAGATAGTGATTACAAGCGGCAAAGGCGGAACCGGCAAAACAACTGTAGTATCAGCACTGGCTAGAATTGTTAAAAGTAAAGTTCTCGTGGATGCCGATGTCGATGCAGCGAATCTTGAGATTGTTACGAATCCAAAACTATTAGTTTCGGAACCTTATAGCGAGGGCTTGAATGCGTTTATCGATACAGATAAATGTATTAAGTGTGACATTTGCAGGCAAAAATGCAGATTTAATGCGATAATAATTAACGCTCAAGGAAATTATGAAGTCACAGATTATTCCTGTGAGGGATGCAAAGTCTGTGAATTAGTTTGTCCTGTGGAAGCAGTCCAATTGAAAGAATTTGTTTCAGGTTTAATTAAGCATTCACATACACCGTTTGGAAACCTTTGGCATGGAGAACTTTTCGCTGGTCGTGATAACTCGGGGAAAATGGTTACGCATCTTCGCCAAAAGGGAAAGGATGAAGCTTTAGACAAAAAGGCTGATTGGATACTAATCGATGGTGCACCTGGAATAGGGTGTCAGGTTATTGCCTCGATAACTGGTGTCGATGCTGCAATTGCCGTTGCTGAGCCCACACTATCTGCGATTCATGATATGAGGAGAATTATAGAACTAACATCTAATTTCAAAGTTCCGGTTGGAATTGTGATAAATAAAGTGGATATAAATCCTTCTTTAGTGCTGGAAATAAAGGATTGGGCGCGATCTATGAAATTGCCTATCCTTGCCGAAATACCGATAGATAAACGCATTGTTAAATTTATGATTCAACGAATGTCTCCTATTGAAATCGGTGATGAATTTCTTACAGGTTTATTTGAAAGTATATGGAACAATTTTTTGGAAACATTGTGATTAACGTCCAGAATGTTCGATATAAATGTTTTGAAATGAAATATTTTAAGCAATGATCGAGTGATTCATGCTTCTTGGTTTTGCCAGAATAAATACATATATTGCAACTTGTATGAAAGCTCGATTATGAAAAGATATGAATGTTTTTGCAAAAATATTAATCATTACACTTATCGCTGTATTTCTTGAAATTTCTTTATGCTCAGATGAGATTGATGGAACGTGGAACGATAAACATCCAATCGGCTGGTTTTCAAAATATGAAAGTAACATCTCGCTGAATTTTTCGGGTCTTCATCAAGACCTAACAATGAAGTTATCCTCTGCACTAACCGATCTTAAAAATAACTTCACAGTAAAATACCTCATATTTCTCTTATTCTTCTCTTTCATTTTCGGAGCGATACACGCCTTAGGACCGGGACACGGGAAAACTCTCGTAAGCGCATATTTTTTAAATCAAGACAGAACTATCTTCTCTGCGCTCAAAATTGGAGTTATTGTTGCCTTCACACACAGTGGATCGGCAATTATTTTAGGACTGCTTTTTGGATTAGTAATCCGCGCGACAGGAATGGAGCAGGCTAATATTAGGGATTATTTTAGTATCATTATAGGAGTATTAATTACGTTTCTCGGACTGTTTTATCTACTGTCCCGAATACCCAAAGCAGAAGATAAATTTCATACATTTCAGCACCTTAAGAGTGATTCCGTGACAGCCGTATTATCAGGCATTGTTCCATGTCCTGTCGGTATGACTATAATATTGAGCAGTATCTATTTAGGTATTCTATTTTTGGGTTTACTTGCAGTGATTGCACATTCGATCGGTGTCGCAACTACAATTTCTATTGTGGGGATTATCACGATAAAATTTAAAAAAAGTCTCATAAAATTTCTCACACGTAAATACTTTTCAATTTCGATTGCTCAAAATCTACTCGGTATAATTGGAGCTGTTGTGATAATATTACTTGGGTTCTTAATGGTTCTTGCGAAATTGTAAACATAATGTAGAGAGACTTATTATCGGATGACTTGGTGAAATCGTAATCGGTTGGATAGCTATAAATCGAGTTTTTGTGGTTTTTCGGATTCGCGGATTTCGCGATTGGCTTTTTTCAGTGTCATCGAAGTATCAGGTAGGTCTGGACGTATGTCGTTGAAATAATCTTCTATTGTGAATATCTGAAGCACGGGATATTTTCTCAAGCTTCCCGGCATCTGCCAAGTTCCAAGTGATGCAGCATAGGACAACATTCCCTGCGTAGGTTGTTTTATTACTATGAGTACTCCTAACGGCGCATCTTCTGCATCTATTGTCGATTTCAATTCCTTTACATCCTTTAGGTGATAACCACCGCCTTTGACTTGTATGATTATTCTATGAAACTCACCATCGAAATCCATAAAGTATAGAAGCCCGTCAACGCCTCTATCGCCGCCACCTTTGCTCTTGTATGGCTGACCACCGATAAGCGAAACTGCCCATGCTTCGAACTGGAACTTATTCATCGACGCAAGCTCTTTTGCTGCTTCTAATGATTCTGGTTCACCGATGACATCGAATTTCACATCGGGGAAATGGTCTCTCATTCGCTTTTTGATGAGCGAGATGGCAAGATGTGTGATGTCGATTCCTATCCATTTCCTGCCAAGTTTTTCTGCGGCAGCGACTGCTGTCCCACAGCCACAGAATGGATCCATTACAACATCGCCTTCATTGGATGAAGCCTTTATTATTCTTTCAAGGAGAGCTTGGGGTTTTTGAGTAGGATAGCCAAGACGTTCTTTTGGGCTAATATATTGCATTGCCTTTATATCTTGCCACCAATCTTCAGGGAATTTCCCTCCTTTTTTTAGATGGATTTCACCCTTTGTCCATGCACCACGATGTATAAGATGTTTAGCTCTCTTCAGTGTGCTTTCTGAATACGGTAACCTTACATCCTCCAGGTTGAAGGTCCAATTATCTGATTTTGAATACCAGAAAATAATATCATGCTTTCTTGCAAATTGTTTCATGCCTGGACTTGTTGCACCATAGTAACACCATGTTATTTCGTTTCTGTAGTTTTTCACTCCGAAAATCTGATCCATCAAAATCTTCAGATAATGGCTGGCTGTCGGGTCGCAATGAAGATAAACACTTCCTGTGTCCTTCAGAACTCTGTGAAGCTCCACAAGGCGAACTGCCATCATCGTTAAATATGCTAGCAAATCGTTTTCCTTACCGAAAGTGTTCTTCATAAATGTGCGAAATGCCTGCATCATTTGCTTCAAATCGGGAGGAAATTCGGGTCGGAATATTATTTCGCGAAAAGCTTTTTCGGTGTCTGTGCTCCAGTGCCAAGTATCCTCGAATGCAGAAATCTGTGCCGAAGCTTCTTCACCGGTCTTATCTTTGAAGATGACATTATACGCCCGTTTCGAATTGAAAGGTGGATCGAGATAAATCAAATCCACCGATTCATCGGGAATATACTTCCGAAGAATCTTCAGGTTGTCACCGTAGTAGAGAGTGTTCATTTAGCTCTTATTTTTTCTTTTTCTTGATATTTTCCAGTTTTCTTATTAAGCGTTCCAATTTTTTCTTGCAATAATTTTTTTCAAAGCCATCTCACATTTACTATTACACTTCATAAACTCCGAACAAGTGCAATCTTTTATTTTTGTGAGTAATTCTTCAATTGGTTCTTGCTGTAGCGATATTTCATTTATTAACACTTCACATTTTACTGTTACTCTTTCTTCAGTCACAGGGCATGTGATGTGAATTTTTTTCTCATATCTCTTGCTTCTCATTTAAGCGCTCCTTGTTCTTTTTCTCCACTTACACTTATAAATAAGGTTTAAAATCAATTTGTGCAATGCGAAATAAATATGTCTGAACCGCGGATTACGCAGATTAGCGGATTAACTGGGATTCACAAATGACAATTACTAGAAATTAACCACCATTTGTTGGGGTTTTGGGATTATCCGTGAAATCTTCTTAATCCGTGTTATCTGTGGTTCTTTTTCTCCACTTACACTTATAAATAATGTATAAAATCAATTTGTGCAATGCGAAATAAATATGTCTGAACCGCGGATTACACAGATTAGCGGATTAACAGTAACAAACGGTGGCGCGGATGTAACTGGTGATGACTCAATTAATGTCGACTCGGTTGTATTCGACAATAAAAATAGACGCATTACAAAAACAATTTTGTAAAAAATTCCAAATAGTTATCTTTGTATTTCCAAATAGTTTAATAAATTTAGACCAAGCTTATTAAAGTTCATTGAGTCGAATAAATAATAATGCCTTAACTATTTATTTTCGAAAGATTAGCTAATTTGAAAGTATTAAATTAGTCGATGATCTTGGGAGGCTAATATGAATCTTGTAGTATTGGGAAGTTCCTCTGGAATGCTTTCTGAATATAGGGGAAGTCCTGCATTCTGGTTGGAGAGCGACAATGAGTCCATTCTTATGGACTGCGGTGATGGTTGTGCCAAGACTATTAAAGCGTTAAATCTCAACATTCATAAAATTAGGGGCGTGGTGATTTCTCATTTTCATCCAGATCACTGGTCTGGACTGAGTTTGTTTGTTCATTTGATGCATCACAGTTCTCCATCGAGATCGATAAAAATAGCATTGCCTGCTGAGGGTTTAGATTTTGTTCAAAAGTTACTCGAACAATGCTATATGTGGTCCGAGCGGATAAATGTTAAAATAGAGTGGATTCCGCTTATTCATAAGCAGGCGGTAAAAATTGGAAATTTCGAAATTAAACCATGGCTCAACACGCATTTAGACGGATACAGAGATTCAGCAGAATTGCATCCCGATTGCAAACTTGAAAGCTTTTCACTCCAGATATTCGGTGATGACAAGGAAGGGGTCTATTCAGGAGATATAGGATCGCTTTCCGACCTCGAGCCACTGATGACAAAAGACCTCGACTGGCTCCTTTTGGAGGGCATGCACTATAACATCCATGAGCTTGAACCTTGGCTCCACAAATTCGATCCGCAGCGAGTATTCATAACACACATACCGCCAGAGCGAGAAGATGCCAAGTTCCCCGATTATACGATGAAACTTTGGGATGGTTTAGTTCTTAAATTTTAATACACTAAATCTTGCAAACTATCCTTAATTAACGATGCTTTGCTTCTGCAAAAAAAGCGATTAAAAATACATTTTCGATGGATTTCTAGGTTGTCGTCACAGTAAAGGATATTGGTATAATTAATATATTCTAATCCCCCTTTTGTCTCACTTTGCTCGACATTTTCCCCCAATGTGGGACAATACAAACTGCAGCAACCACACCAGGTGTCCCCCTCTGGGGGAAACTCCCCGACCGAGGTCGGAGTAAAGGGGGTTGTATAGGGTGTTAATGGGTTTTGCTATTATTTATGCAATTTACAGCAATTTGGGCAGTTAAATAAATGTCTATTTATAGCCAAGTTCCTTTGCCTTCTTGAAATCAGCTTTGGCTTTGTTCTTATCACCGATTTTTTCATATACAAGTCCGCGATTGTTGTATGCTTCAGCATATTCGGGATTGAGTTCGATTGCCTTATTGTAATCCTCGATTGCACCGTCGTAATCCTTTAATTTATATTTTGCATTGCCGCGATTGCTGTATGCTATGGCATAGTCGGGATCGAGTTCGATTGCTTTATTGTAATCATTTATTGCCTTATCAAATTCTTTTAGTTCTTTTCCATAAATTGTTCCACGATTGTAATATACTTCGGCATTGTTGGGATTGAGTTCGATTGCCTTATTGTAATCCTCGATCGCACTGTCGTAATTCTTTAATTTATATTTTGCATTGCCGCGATTGCTGTATGCTATTGCATAGTCGGGATTGAGTTCGATTGCTTTATTGTAATCATTGATCGCACCTTCGAAATTCGTTAATTCATATTTTGGATTGCCGCGATTGTAATATGCTTCGGCTAAGTCGGGCTTGAGTTCGATTGCCTCCGTGAAATCCTCGATCGCGCCGTCGTAATCCTTTAATTCACATTTTGCATTGCCGCGATTGCTGTATGCTTCGGCATAGTTGGGTTTGAGTTCGATTGCCTTATTGTAATCCACGATCGCACCGTCGTAATCCTTTAATTCATATTTTGCAACGCCGCGATTGTTGTATGCTTCGACAAAGTCGGGATTGAGTTCGATTGCCTTTGTATTTAGACTAATTGCCTTATCATAATCTCCGTTCATAGCAGCATTATATGCCATAATAAAATAATCATGGGCAGATAATTGCTTTTCGGGAATATCTTGTATGATTGCCGCAACGCTTCGTATGGTTTGCCTTTCCTCATTAGTTATTTTCTCAATCGGCTTTGTTGCTATCGGGAGGGCAGGTTTTTCTATTGCCTCTATCAATTTATTATACTGTTTGTCGTGCTTTTTCCCATCATAATACCATAGCACCCAGCCGATAATCGCAATTATAACTGTTAGAATTAAGCAAATAATAGTTATAATTAAGGCAATAATAGTTATAATTAAGTCAATTCTCATTTTCCTTTCCTTCTCTTACTTCTTAAATAAGGTATAAAATCAATTTACGCAATGCGAAATAAATATGTCTGAACCGCGGATTACGCAGATTAACAGATTAACTGGGATTCACAAATGACAATTATTAGAAATTAACCACTATTTATCGGGGTTTTGGAGTTATCCGTGAAATCTATTTAATCCGTGTTATCTGTGGTTCTTTTTCTTTGCTTACTCTTATAAATAATGTATAAAATTGATTTGCGCAATGCGAAATAAACATCGTCTGAACCGCGGATTACGCAGATTAAAGGATTAACTGGGATTCACATTTGCTACATTATAAAATCTGCTCGTTCCAGTGCCTTGTATCTTCAAACATAGAAATCTGTGCGGAAAAATCTTCGACAGTTTTGTCAATTAGTTTTTCATCATTCAGTACGCTACATAAGTCGAATCCTTGGCACTATAAATTACCATTGCTCGGTCTTAATAAAGCTATTAAAAATAAATTCCCCTCCTTTTTGAGGAGGGGTCTCGGGATGGGGGGGTTATTTTATCGTTCTTGCTTATTCTATTGCGTTTTATTCGCGCTAAAGCCTAAGCTAATACTCTATTTTGGATTGACAACGACGCCCATAAATAATATTGCGCCTGTTTTATTGTCTTCTATTGCACAGAAAAATGGTCTATCTACAACCATTTGAAATCGTTTACGCTGCACCGGGGTAGCCGAGGTTAAGGCCATTGTAACAGACGTCACAGCCGCAGCCTCGGTACCCTCTTCATCGACCTCTATAAAGGTCTTCTGCAGCACATCATCTATGTAAACATTGGCGTACGCATATGTATCTAACATACCATTAAAATCTGCTGAATTACCGTCGAATGCTTGTGCCATTCCAATGGACTTAAGTACGCTTGCCAACGATTTTTCCCATTCGAGCTTGAATCGTGGGATAACAATATCTCCATCCATATGTCGGAATTCTTTAATCCAGGTCTGCCAGTTATCGATATTAAATTCTCTCAAAAAATCCCTTATATTAGAGCTTTCAGACGGTAAGAAAACATACATTCCGAATTGTTTGTTTCCATACGGAAGTCTTACCGCCTGAAAACTGGGGGTCGCCAAATATAGATACTTTCCGGATTGGGACATCATAGGATGATTTTTCGATCCTTCAAGTAGGTGAAATGTTTTCTCTGTTGTTAGATTTTTATCGAACTGATCAGTCCATTTCCCCTTGAAGTAGATTGCATTAATAAGATATAGAATCGCATTGCCGGGAATTTTCTCGACAATTTTATCAATAAGACCGTTCGTGCTCTTATCCACCCATTCATTTATTATATTTGTTGCATTCGGATCGCCAAAATTGAGGTATTCCAGGTAAGCATCGAAGTAATTCTTGTTTACAGTAAGGAATTCATCCTTAAATTTCATGCCCTTTTTTGCCCAAAGTGAATTCGAGATCGTTAGCTTTACTTTGGGATCACTTTCCTCTAATACTTTTTTCAGATTCTGGTAGGATTTATTTAGTTCATTTGTGTTTATGTTTTCAATAGAAAGTGCATTCGCCATTCCTTCTTGCGTTTCTCCGCGAGCACCGTTATATGTCATGGCAAGTGCCACCGATGCACTAAAAGGTGAAATAAAAATGTTGTCCCCGAAGTCTTCTTTAACTATTCCGGAAAACAGCTTGAACCCAAATTCATTGTTAGCTTTTCCCACTGCTCTATCGATAGCATCGATTGACGGTATCTCCTCGGTACTTTGAGGAAACACAATCTTAATGGTTGATAGTATAACAATCATCATAAAGATTATTGCTAATAGTGCTTTGGCACTCATTTCATACTCCATTGCTCGCTAAAGGCTAAATTTTCGGAATTCTGCTTATACAAATTTTGAGCACTGCTCGCATCAACCTCTAAATACTTATTGATACTTTCATCGTTGCACGAATCATTTATTAAAGAAACTTCAGCGTTTAATCTGGTTCTCTCGTTATCGGAATTGGACATTAAACCCGTAACAACCGATACCAGTAACATAGAGCAAGCGATTATTGTTAGTAGAACTCGAATTTTCATTTCATTTCTCCTGAAATTTCTATTCTGTACTTTTTCCTTGCTTCTATTAATGCAATAACTGTGCCAAAGCGTTGCAATATGAATTATAAAAGCTATATATATTTATATTTCAACGTCTTATGACTTTTAATATTTTTTAAAATTCTCATTAGAGCCTGTTTTGAAGAGGAAAGGATTACTTAATCTTCACATAAGTGTGCAATCTAAAATTGTGGGTGCATAATATTTGGACATAGAAAATACAACGTGAATTATCATAAATTATACGACGATTATCCTCGAATATTTCGGGAAACTATTGATTCCATTACATGTATTTGCTGGGTAAAAAAATTGGTTCTCAATCGAGAACTTACCACATCTTTTTAATTCTATCTTTAACAATTTTCAAAGTTTTCTCTGCCAGTTCTTTACCCTGAGATTCTAAATCCACACATCGGGATTTCATTTGCTCCTTGTATGTCTCATCGGCAATTTCACCTAAATTAATAAGAACATTAAGGACACCACCGATAACACCTGTTAAAGCAATCTGAGCTCCCACACCAGCATCCGAAACGGATGCAAGATTCCCTATTTCTGCTATTTCCTTTGCAAGTTTTAATCCGTTCAAGGAAAGCTGAGCAGTATGAAGAGGTATCTGAATCGCTTTCTTCAATCCTGTTTGGATTGCATCGTTACGTTTCTTTTGCTGCTGTGAATTTTTTTGGGGCATTCGTTTTGCAGCTATATATTCATTAAATACATCAGTGTCCTCGTCGATAGCTTTAATGAGATTATCCTTTATATTTTGAGCTTTTTCCGCTAATGCTACAACCTTATTGAATTTTTCCTCACTTTCATATTTATTGGCAGTTAAGTTCGCTACCATAGAAGCGAGACCAGCACCCACAGAACCTGCCAAAGCTGCAACAGAGCCTCCACCGGGTGCTGCGGAATCCCTCGATACCTCATCGATAAAATCTGCAATGCTTAGTTTTACGAGTGCGTTCTCACTAACTTTTGGTATTCCGATTATTTTCTCCTCGGCTTCAAATCTGGAAACATCGTTAAATCCCATAGATCTAATTGCTATTTCTACAATATCTTTTGAAGGAATGCCTGTGGATTTCTGCTGCTTTTTAAGATAATATTTTCCTGCCATTAACATTGCCTGATACGGTATTAAACCCACAACTTCTGAGCCTGTAACGATTAATCCTCTATCCGTCGCAAGCTCCCGTGTTTTCTCAAGTAATAGATGAGGAGGAGTAACATAGTAGTTTGTGAGGTTGATTGAGATCTGTGCAATTCCATAATCGTCAACAAACCATCCTATGGCTTTGGCATAAGGGAAAATCCCTGGTTTTTTCGTGGGACGACCGTATATCTTGTTCAAATCCGAAAGGTCATAGCTTTCTGCTTTTAGCATATCGATAATAGAATATCCGTGTTCAGAATTCGTATGCTCCTCGAGTTTATCTAATGTTTTCCCGTTGAAATCGCAACTTCCACATGGGAAAAAATCAGGGGCAAATCGAATTATATTCCCCTTATAATAAAATGGATTAATATTACCTCTTCTTGCTGAGCGTCCTCTCAGTCTTAGCTCGAATGCTATATCTATTGCATATTTTTTTTCGGTCGTGTTGAGATTAACATTATATGCAATAAGAAATTCTCTTGCGCAAATCGCTGTAGCCCCGGTTTTCTTAACCAAATCATTATAT
>CAZLTJ010000043.1:16916-19082 GCA_964562425.1 uncultured bacterium | reverse complement strand
GCTTATGCATATAGTTTAACTGATTCTACAATACTTGCAGATTCTATGTTCAGTGCCATTGCAAGATCACCAAGGGAGAATATTTTCGTATGGAAGTCACGAGAAAGAACTGGATGGTCCAAACCACCAGTTGTTAATTTCATGGATATGATTTATACAAACTCTGATAGCGTCGTGAAATATATTTCAGAACAATTGGGTATTAATGTCGATTCCCTCCCCAAACTACCGAATCTTAAAATCAAAGCTAACGCAGAGCATCTTCATAGGTTGGGGATTACAGAATTTTCATTACCGTGCTTTAAAGTTATAGAAAGAGAATCACAACTGAATAATAAACTTGACGGTTTATTGGTTTTATGGAAATATTACTATGATCTTGAAATATATAATTATGCAACTGCAATGGGGATAAATCTTTCGAATAAAATGAGTTATCTAAAATCATCTGCGTCGATGATGATGGCTTATCCTACACCATATCATGAATTAGTGGATCAGTATGCTAAAAGTCATGATGTACACCCAGCCATCATATATGCAATAATGAGACAAGAGAGCCGTTTCGATCCATATGCAAGGTCTTATGCGGATGCACGTGGTTTAATGCAATTCATACCATCTACCGGAAAAACTGTTGCTGATTGGTTTGAGATCAAGGATTTCCATGAGGATGATCTGTATGATTACAATATGAATATATTGTTTGGAGCAAAATTTTTCGATTACCTGATGGATAAAAGAGAGAACCTGTATGTAGCTTTTGCTGAATATAATGCTGGTGCATCTCAACTTAAACGTTGGGAGGAAGAATGTCCAATTAGTGATAATGATTTGGCTTGGACTGAGTTTATTGATTATCGTCAAACGAGATTATATGTGAAAAAAGTAATGTCAAATTTATACACGTATGAATGGATATATAAGAAAAGGGATTAATTAGCTTGAATAATGCAGTAGTTAATACGAAATTTGGGAACAAGGAACCGGATTATAAAGGCAAAGTCCGAGATATCTATGATTTAGAAGAAATGCTCCTTATAGTAACTACTGATAGAATCTCTGCTTTTGATGTTGTATTACCAACACCTATTCCTGGTAGAGGTATAATATTAAATAAGTTATCAGCGCATTGGTTCAAACTTACTGAAGATATCATTCCTAATCATTTGATATCATGCGACATAGATATAATTAATAGAACTATTAAGTTAGATAATACCGATGACTTTAAAAATAGATCTATGCTTGTTCGGAAAGCGAGGAGATTAGACATAGAGTGCATAGTTAGAGGTTATATCACGGGTTCTGGATGGCAGGATTACAAGAGAAACGGTTCAATATGTGGTATAAAATTGCCTAATGGTTTGAAAGAATCGGAGAAGTTATCAGAGCCAATTTTTACACCTTCAACGAAAGCAGAGGATGGAACTCACGATGAGAATATAACTTACGACCAAATGATAAAGTTAATAGGTAAGGAAATGTCCAAAGAAATTAAGGATGTGAGCATAGAACTTTATAACTTTGGGTATTCATTTGCTTTGAAGCGAGGAATAATAATCGCAGATACTAAATTTGAATTTGGTTTAATAGATGGAGAATTAATTTTAATCGATGAAATTCTAACACCAGATTCATCGAGATTTTGGGATAGAGCAATATATAAACTTGGAATTCATCAAGATTCCATGGATAAGCAAATTATTCGAGACTATCTGTATTCAATAGGTTGGACAGGTGATGGTGAACCACCAGAACTTCCAGAGGAAATTGTTTCTAAAACATATAATAGATATTTGCAGGTTTATAACATATTGACTAGTTAGAATTGCTTATTATTTCATTGAAACTTTAAAGAAAATCCTAATCGTATAATAAATATCAAATTATATCATCTAGATTAATAATTATTTTACTCATGAAAGTATTGAATAGATGTAAATTTGATGGGTGAGAGGAAAGCGATTAGTATCTATAAATCTTACAAGTTTACATAATAATACTATTGGGTAGTTATTAATAAAAAAGAGAGAAGTTTTTATAATTTATTAGAATTCTATTCGGGTCAATTGAAGACAGAAATTATAAATTTCTATTGTGAGAGAAATTGGACGATCATTTCGATTTTTCATCTTTATTGTTAGAGCATTATTAGTTTCAAGC
>CAZLTJ010000043.1:10222-16906 GCA_964562425.1 uncultured bacterium | reverse complement strand
GTATTAGACCAGATAAAGTTCCACTTTTTGTCTCACCAGAAGAAGCAATGTCTGAGTATAAAATAAATTCTTGAAGGAGAGAATCGTTCAGAAACAATCCCATTGCTAGTTCTACCCCGGAAGGTCCTGAAAATGAAACTGACATATTTATTTGATATATTGTTTCTCCTTCCAGACCGACAACAATGCTATCAGCTCCAGATGATGTATGAGTAGTAATATAAGGTGAACCAGCAACCTCGCCTGAAGTTGCGCTGTCCATTGTGGTCCATACACAATGTGCAGGGAGCGAGACAGCTTTCCCTAAAGTATCACCAATATATATTTCAGCATATCCGCGAGTAATAACCGAAGTAACCATCTCTCTAGTAGCCCATGAAACTTTACCACCGCTTGTGAGAACAAGTACTGAGTCTGTAATGCTATCCTCATCGACAGTTTCGATATAAAGATGTTTAATAACGTGTGCATCTCCATCTGTTTGAAGAATCAAAGATAGATCTCCTATTGCGATGGGATTATCTGCATCGAAGAAAGTAGTATCACGATCATCGTATATCCAGAAAGAATCTGTGCCTAAAGGATCCACACCCCAGTATCGATTGCCGTGCATAAGCACGCCACCATCGATATCCAATTTATTATCAGGATTCGTTAAACCAACGCCAACTGAATCTGAGGTATTGTATGTGTAAACGTAATTGTTGTTTCTACTCCAGTCGTCATCTGCAAGCTGATTGAAATTGATACTTCGGATATTACCATTTGAATCAACGGTGAGAATAGAATCTGTTGGCACTCCCGGTGGAACAGTTCTAATTCTTGCCTGCCCATCTACGTCAAGCTTAACAGTCGGTGCTTTAGTTCCAATCCCAAGCCAATCATTAGCAGCATCGGTGAATATTAGATTTTGGTCTGTGAAACCTTCGACTCGAAAATCGTTTGCCCCACCAGCATCGTTAATAACAGCAGCTCCCTCAACAGTAAGATTAGCACCAATAGAATCGTTACCATCGGTTTTTGAATCTCCGCTGATCCAATAATTACCAAGCTGTGCTGAGGTATCCTGATTCCAAATGAAATTCCCTGTTAGTGTCGCATCGAGAGTTATCATAATTTTCTTGCATTGTGCAGCTCCGCTTGCAGGACCATCCTCGAGTGCAAAGCCAACTATCATTTCGCTCGGTTGTAAAACTTTGAGTGTACCACCTGCCGCAACAGTTAATTTATCTCCTATACCGATGCCAGCTCTAAGAAAGGCTTCCGTAGCGTCAGAATTCACTACATTATAATATATAGTTCCGCTAACATTCTCTTTCTCTAGTATAATGCCAATGATGTTGACATCGTTTGAGTCGCAGACAACAATTTGACCAGATGAATTCAGTCGTACAGCTATACCAGCTGCAATTTCCGTTCCGGAATCTTGGAGTGGGTATTTTATAACTGACTGAGAAAAGAGTGTTGATGAAGTTAATATAAAGATTATAACAGATAAAAATAATTTAACATACATCCTCATATCGACTCCAGTGAAAGATAAATTGCTATCATGTATAATAACATATAAAATCTTAAAAACAAATCTCCATGTAATTAAAGAAAAAAAAATAGGAGTGGGTGAAAATCACCCACTCCCAAAATCATCTTATCTTGGTGTACCAACTACCGTAAGAAGTGCCCCGGTAATCCGACCAGTTCCATCTATACCTAAACCTTCAGTAACATTTACATTTACAGTGAAATTTTCAGTAGCAGCTGGGTCCATATCGGTCGCTTGCATAGCGACAGTCTGAGATTGATAGAAGTGTCTGTCGAGTAGATAAACTGTTGCACCAGGAGATGAAGATGCTGCTATATCACCACCTATATCCCATGCAAAATTTGCAACTGATCCGGTTACAGAACCTGAAGATCCTTTATCATCAATTGTGCATGTGAAATAGAAATCTAATTTTGCGACATCTACACCACCAGATGATGAGAGGGGTGGCGAGTAAATACTATCTGGTGGCGTATTATCTCCATATTCGATTGGTCCCGCATCAAGTATTTGCCATTTTCTTGCGCCGTTTTCGTCTGGTATTGGTTCCAATTGAATCATGATCTTAATACTTATAGTATCCTCGCCTGCAGCTAATTCAAGTGTATCCAATGAATAAGCCACAATACGATCACCTTCACCAGCTATTACCAATTCACCACTTGCATTAACGGTTAAGGCAGTATAGGCTGGTATGTCGCTTGTAGCATCCCTTTTGACAGTAGCTGTGATAGCTCCAGCGTTTACAACAAGTGCTAATGTATCTGCACCCACTACTTCAAGCATTGCAACAAAACCAATAGTATTTGTACCGCTTGTAGCAAGTTCAACTGTGTCGAAAGTGGCAGGAGTTTTAAATTGAATAGGATCTCCAATACTTGGTAAATAATCATCTTCAGCTTTTAAAGAATACTTAATGACCTGTCCACCTGCAAGCCCTGCCAGCAAAACAACTGTCAGTCCAATAAACATTAAACGTCTCATCTTTAAACCTCCCAAGTTTTAATTTGTACAAAAATTCTACATTTTCGCATACGTCCTGTAATCACTTCCCAACAATAATAATCTGCTATAATAAACCTCCTATTTTTTATTTTATTTCCATAAATCGAATAATTAATCTCAAAAATTAAAGCAAATTTATAAATTCCTTTACAGTCATTCCAGAATCTCGTATAATTGCTCGAAGTAAACCTCTATCAAGTATCTTATGATCAGGTATTGAAAGTGTAATATTAAATCCTTCTTTTTTCATAATTATATGTCTACTTTTAGCTCTCCTATCTATATACCAATCCTTTTTTGTGAGAGCTTTAACAACTTCCTTTCCAGAGATAACAGGAAGTTTTGGCATCAGACAATAACCTCCATAGATCCAATGTACTTCGACGATTTCTCTTCAACTTCCAGCACCGACAAACAGCCTTTTATTGCGTCTTTAATATTTGAAATTGCTTCTTCAATTGTATTTCCCTGTGAGTGGCAACCAGGTATCGCCGGACAATGGATCACAAATCCAAAATCTTCACCTTTTTCTATTATTACTCTATAAACCATAATTTACTCCTAAGCAATTCTAGACGCATACTGAAGTATGCTGTTTAAAGTATGCTGTTGCCATATTCGGATGCGTTTGTTGTTTGCATATGCAGTTAGTGTATGTGTATAATGTAACATTTGCATCTGTCGTTAGTGTATACTGCAGCATTGCAAATTTTATGTTATGACCTCCTCTATCGCTTAATTTCCATAAGTTGAAGGTTTCCGCCAATGAATCTTCCCGCAATGAGTAATGGATTTACAGCCTTTGCTCTCACTGCATAAGTATGATTTCCTGCAGATGGCATATCCATTGCAGAGAGAGTTATTATATATTCCGAATAAAGTTGAGTGTTAACCATAATCGTTCGTTGAGAAGTTAAAATCATCTCCGATGTTTCATTCGGGTCTCTAATAAGCTGTACTTCCATTGTAGCCCCGCTAATTTTTGCTCTATCGTCGAATGTGCCGGAGAAAGTAAGCTGAATTGCACTTCCGATTCCACCTGCGGAATATGTTCCAGAGAAAAGAGTTATAAATTCGAGTGTATCGATAAGGATCTCACTGCCGCTATATACAAGTTTAAGAAATCCCTGCCCGTCGATCTCCTCAACTCTTAATGTTCCTGCTTGAGCTATACCAGAAATTCTGAAATTAGCTTTCTGAATTGTCGTGTCCTGATTGAGAATGTAAAACGAATCCGCTCTTAGATTCTCTTCATAGGTTATCGAGCCGTCAATAATTAAGTCGCCATCGATATGGACATCGCCGGTAATATCCGCGCCAAAACAGGCATCTCTAATAACAAGTCCAGTGTCTGGAGCACACATTGTATCGGAAGGATCAGCGTGAATATATATACCTCGAACAGTACCATCGCTAGCAGCTATTTCGAGACCATCACCGCCAGGACGTGTTATTAAAGCCCCGATACCTTCGCTATCCTCAATAATTAAACCTTCTGCTCCAGAATTGTTTATGTATATACCTGGACCACCAGTATTCCCTATAACTAAACCAATACCACCGTCAGCAATAGACGTGTCGATTATTGTCAAAACACCATTCATTCCTGATGAATTACCATAAATTGTATCTGGAATAGATAACGCATAAGTTGCGTATGTTGCAGTATCAGCATGAATCGATGTTCTGGCATTTTGAGAATAAAACGAATAAAAGGCATACGGTGATGCAGTGAAAAGCACACGAGGTGACAAAGTTTCCGAATCTACCACAAGCTCAAGATAGTATAAAGTGTCGAAGGGCAAATCAAGAGTATCTATTCTGCCGAGTATTACATCGAATAGACCTTTTGTTATGGTAACATCGGAGTGATATTCGCTCCAAAGTGGGGTTCCACCGGTGTCTATATCGTATATTTTGAATTCAATGTCATGGTCACCTATAATGCCTACGCCGATAGTATCAGTTAATTTACCTTGGTAGTTTATATACTTAGGTGGTACTGCAAATGCAATCTCAGCAAATAGAACCACCAAAGAAATAAGTATAGTTTTTCGGTAAGAGCACATAAAGCCGTCCTTAATGTAAAAGCCCATCCTAGAAATTTAAAAACCAGCAAAAATACAAATAAGAAATAGTAACCGCAAGGAAAAAAATAAAAAATTGAAAATTATTTTATAATAATCCTATCCACATATTAGATATTAAATTATACATATTGTTCTATTACATTAACTAAGTATTTGAATCTAACATATTAGAAAGTAATATAATATACCAATTAAAAAATGTCAATTAATTTTTTTTTTAATCTTCTCTTAGGATCAATCTTTTTTTGATTGTGAAATAATAATTCCCAATACAAGAGAATAAAACTTAGTTTTGTGCGGATCTGTCCTTGAAGTTAAAACAATAGGAATCTGTGTTCCAGCTACTACAGCTGCACAACACGAATTCCCAAAATAAAGTAAAGATTTGTAAAGAATATTAGCAGACTCAATATCTGGTGCAAGAATTACATCAGCATCACCTGCAACATCTCCCACAATTCCTTTTACATATGCTGCCTTTTTATTAATTGCATTATCAAACCCAAAAGGACCATCAACTATGCAATTCTTAATCTGACCTCTAATACTCATTTGGGAAAGAATTGCTGCATGTTCAGTAGTTGGCATCTTTTTTGGATTAACTTTTTCGACTGCGCAAACACATGCGACTTTTGGCTTTTCTACACCAAGAGAATGAACAACATTGACAGCATTCTGAATTATTTGAGCCTTTTCTGTTAGATCAGGAGCTATATTTATTGCAGCATCGGTAATGGTGAGAAGCTTATGATATTCAGGGATCTCAAAAACAGCTACATGAGATAAAAGACCTTTACTTGATCTTTCGAGTAGTCCTTCCTTTTTATCAAGAATAGCTTTCATAAAGTCTTTGGTTGAAACCAAACCTTTCATCAGAACATCAGCTTTATTTGATTTAAGCAATTCTACAGCAATCTTCGCTGTTTTTGCAGAATTTGGTTCATCAATTATTTCATAGCCGTTCGGGTCACTTCCAATTTGTCTAAGAGTTTTCTTAATTGAATTGGAATCACCTACTAAAATACCTCTTGCAATGCCATTTTGCTTGGCTTCATCAAGCGCAGCTAATACCTCTTCTTCAGTTGCATCTGCGACTACAACTCTCTTCGAGTATTTGGATTTGGCTATTTCAAGAATCTCTTCTAGTTTTCTCATTATTCCTCCTACATTATATTTATTAAAATTAAAATTTTATTATGAAATTAGCAAGAAAATTTTTATGTATTGTATAAGAATGTTATATAGGTTCTTGAATATAATAATCTCTTTTAGATTATAGATGTTTCCTGTATTGATATATTTACTATAAATTTATACAATCATTATGCTTAAACTTATACTGAAAAATCTTTAAAATTTTTAATGCGTTATAAATTTTACTTTATCAAGTGTAATTAAGTCAAAATTGAGATTAAGGTGAAGGAATTAATCTAGCACCCTTTCCGCCTTTTCCAGGACTGTTATCATAAACCTCCACAATATGATAGACTGTTGTTATGAACTTTTTATCGAAATCACCATGGAAATAGCTGTGAATTAGATTAACATACTCGATTATTTTTATTTCATATTCAGAAAGTTTAGGATCATCTGGGTGCAGAAGTTGTGATATTCCTTTAATTTTGTAAGATGGAATATCCAAAAAAACAATAGCAACAGCAGGATTTCCCATCTCATTCAGAAAAGTCTGTGTATTAAATTCTGGAGTAGCATAGAGCTCAAGTGAGACCTGCTTAGTACGGTCAAAAATGTTTTCTGCATCTTTATATAGACTTGTCAAAACATCAAGCTTTTTGGTGAAATTGCTATCATATGTTGATTTGAGAAATTCAATAATTGTATCTAACTTCTCCTTTTTGGGAATAAAACCAATTCCTTTAACTGCATTATTGACGATAAATCTTGTATCATTCCTACTAATGCCATAACTGGCAACAATTCCGTTATGAGGTCCTGAAAGATTGGGCATTTTGCCTTTTGAAATTTTTTCAATTGTCTCTATTCTTTTCTTGATATTCCATTCCATAAATACATCGTGCAGTTCTC
>CAZLTJ010000043.1:0-10212 GCA_964562425.1 uncultured bacterium | reverse complement strand
GGTTTCCTGATGTAAAAATCCATTTTTCCAAAAGTTAATTTTTGCTTGCTCCAACTCGCTGGAGGAAATGTTGGTCATCGTAATAATGATGAAAAAGGAGAGTATAAGTTGTTTTATCATTATTTCACCTTTGTGAATTAATTGAAATCAACTTGAAGTGTCTCCAGGTTCAGGTTCATGTTCCATTGCGGCTTGTCCAATGTCGATAAAATTCAATCGATTATCATAAATTGGAATTCTACTTCTAAGTGATATGAACCATGAGTCATAAGCAGTATTTTGCCTTGCGGAAAAGATTTCTCTTCGCAATGGCGGTGATATCTCATTAAAATTATCGTAATTTGGCATAGTTCGTTTATCTATATGCACAATGTAAAATCTACCATCGGTACCCTCTAAAGGAGCTGAAATTGAGTCTGGTGTATTTACTCCAACCAAAGCTCCTATAATCCATGGATTTGCTGAAGTGTCTGAAAATATTATACTAGGTGAAACTGAATCTATAGTGCCGTATTTTGCGCCTAACTCCTCTGATACTTCCTTCATGCTTTTTCCAGTTTTCAACATTTCATATGCATGATAGGCTATATTTCGACAAACACTTTTCTTTGCTTCTTCAATAATTTCGTTTTTAATTACCGGAATATAATCCTCAAAGGTTTCAAGTTTTGCAGGTGTAACATAATCAACGTGAATTACAAAGTAATTATTGTTACTTCTGACAATATCTGGAACCGAACCAACACCTTCCTTAAAGGCAAATTGATTGACTAAAGTTCTTAAGCCAATCCCTGGAATTGGATCAATTAATCCAACCTTGCTTGTATTATGTATTTCTAAGTCATATCGTGTGGACGCTGCATTTAAACCGTATTTCCGAGTATATTCAATTATATTTTTCGTATAAACCTCTAAACTCTCTCTTGTTTCATATCCTGGTTCTATCCTAATGAGGATATGTTGAATATGATAAAAAGTATCTACTGAATTATTAATAGTATCCATTAATATAGTATCTTGTAATACCTTAATCAGGTGATACCCATTAAGTGTTAGGATCGGTTCTGATAACTCATTGCTGTCCAATTTTGTAATTACTGCAGCAAGTTCCGGTAAAGCTTGCTCTGCTTTAATGAAACCAATATCGCCACCCTTGACAGCAGATTGTTTGTCCATTGAATAGCCTTCAGCAAGATATGCAAAGTCCTCTCCATTTTTTAATTTTTCATAAAGCATTTCGGTAGTGGATAATGCTTCTTCAGTATCTGATTTTGAGGGATGAAAAGGAATTCTTAGATACGAATAAATAGCATAAGGGTCTTTCGGGAGTTTATTCTTATTTTTTGAATGATATGATTTTAAAGCGATTTCGGATGTATCAACGCGATGAGAGCCAAGACAATCGGGACCGAAAATTAGGAATTCACCTTCAATTTCGGTATCATTGAAAAAATGCTGATCCATAACTTCGTATAGCACAACGTAAGTCATGGTTTCAATTAGTGTTCTGGTTTTCTCAGTGGGAAGATTTGAAGCAATGAGCTGTTCAGCAGGAAGCCATTCTTTTGCAAATGCCGGATCGTTAAGAACTTTCAAATATTTATCATAATCAAACACACCATTAGTATGGAATTGCTGGTTATTTTTAAGCCATTCTGGCGGGTTAACGCTTAACCTTTCATAGATTTCTATCCCTGTTACATTCTTAGTGTTTTTTAGTTGGAATTCTTTATCGAGAATTATTCGATTAATAAGTTCTTGCCATGATTGTTCTCTTATTTCAGCGCTGGTAAATTCATCAACATTAATATTATTTCTGTAAAAGTTTTGCTCTTGTTGCTTCCACTCATCTGAATATTCTTTAATGTCAATATCCTTTCCAAGTGTAGAACCTACAACAGATTCACTTTTCTTGGGAGAAGTACGACCAGTAATATCCATCCCCCATTGAAAAACCATCATTGCAATAAACAAAACAGCTGTGACTAAAAAAATTATTCCCATCTTGTCTCTTAACTTTTTCATAAATGCTGATTGAGCCATTTTTCACTCCTTAATTTACACGAACTTCTTCATGCACAGAAAGAAAATTAGTTAATTAAACTAAGCAAGTAAATTCTATTTAAACAGACTAAAATTCGTTACCCAAAAAATAACTTGACAAATCTTAATAAGAAATTATAATGTTCAGTTATGTGATTATGCAGCAGTATTGATTATCATTTTATAAATTAATCCAAAATGATTTTAGTTAATTTATATTTTGACTTGACAAAAAATTGCGGATTTTTATAATTGACAGTAGGGATTTATAAAGGAGGCGTTGTAGATGGCTCGTGGTCGTGTAAAAAGATTCGATGAGAAGAAGGGTTATGGGTTTATCCAGCAGGATACCGGAGGACCTGATGTGTTTGTTCATTATTCAGACGTCGCAGGTGACGGATTTAGGACCCTTGCTCCAGGTGATGAAGTTGAATTTGAACTAATAGAGGGGGATAAGGGATTGAAAGCACTTAATGTCCGGAAAGTTGATTAGTATATAAGGCTACCAATATAACTATTCTTCCATGAAAGACGATCGATTAAAGCCCTGGTGAAAACCAGGGTTTCGATTTTTAATGCACATTTTTATATTTATAACTAATATTTAAACTTTATGAAGCAAATTTTATATAATCGCATCATTGAACGTCTTGGAATTCACATAAATGTATATGGGATAGATAACTATGTAATGTGGATTGATATTGATAGAAGTAAATTACCGGAATGCCTTGTTAATCGATTTACAATTCACCACAGTGCGTTGAAAGCCGCATCGGAGGTCGAAGAATACCTATCAGGTAAACGAAAAGTATTTTCAATTATTCCGAAATATGTTACTGGAACAGATTTTGAACAGAAAGTATGGTCTGCTATTTGTAAGGTTCCTTATGGAATGCAAGAAACATATTTATATATTGCAAAGAAAATAGGACATCCAAAAGCTTACCGATCAATTGGTAATGCTCTTGGTAAAAATCCCATACCTATTGTTGTACCATGCCATCGAATAATTCGATCAGATGGAAAAATTGGGGGGTTTAATGTTGGTGTTAAATTTAAGAAAATGTTTCTTTCGTTGGAATCCAAACACAATTGTTGACCATTTGTGTGTGATCTATTAGATTACCACGCGTGGGAGGATTAGTGTTAAGGAATTCATCAAATTATATTCGATTGGCTCTATCTTGTGTTTTAATCGTTGTTATGTTTTCTATAGTATCTGCAGAACAACTTGCAAGAGCTAAGGCAATCGAGATTGCTCTTAAATCTCAGAAAATAAGCATAGATAATGTAAGCTTAATAGTTCCATTTCAAAAAGATTCCCTTCGACTCTCAATTATTGATAAATACTTAGACAATCCTTTAAAAGCTGCGGAAATTTCGGATAGTGTTATTAATTCACTGGATACAAATGATATATATCAACTAGTTTCATCTTCTGCTTTTCTTCTTGATTTAACTGCTAATATTCCTGTAATAGGCGAAACTAAAGAAATTTATCCTTGGAAGGAAAATGTAAATTTACCACCTAAATTAAAAATGGGTTTGGATGTTTTAATGACATCCTTTGTTGATGCACGTAACAATATGACTCTTGCCTTTTCTGACCTTGATTCATTTCAGATAGATTCGATTCTTAAAAATTCATTGAAATTTCTTGCTCCAGATCATCGAAGAATTGATAATCAAGTTAATATTGCAACTGCATTGGAAAAAGACATAAGAGATCTTGAAGAAGAAACTGCAGATAACCGTTTTTTCGAGCTTGCCGGAAAAGTAAAAATCCAAAAAATATTAGCGGCTGCTCTATCTATATCAAAAGCTACAACAAATTCAATCGAATTGGTTAAAGCTGTTAAAGCAATTTCTGGAACAACCACAGTTCCCTCAAATATAGCTTATGGAGATATCGTTTATTATGCAGAGACTGAATTTGGACCTATTATCATAGGTGGTATTGGTCCAACTGTATATCTCGGTAATTTTGCAATAATAATTGATCTTGGTGGTGATGATAATTACTTTGGGGCAGCTGGTGGAACAGACACCTTAAATGAATTTTCAATTCTAATCGATCTCGAGGGCAATGATCTTTACTGGTCGAGATCTCATTTCTCGATAGCTTCTGGATTGGGTGGTATAGGAATTATTTACGATGGAAACGGTAACGACATATACCGAGTTGAAAATTATAATCTTGGATGTGGGTTTTTTGGCTGGGGAATTCTGTGGGACTCAAATGGTGATGACTCATATATTGGGAATACATCAGTGATTGGTGCTGGATTTATGGGATGCGGTATTATTATGGATGTAAACGGATTTGATAAATACCAATCTAATTTATATTCGCAAGGCTTTGGATTTGTCAAAGGACAAGGAATTCTTATAGATATTAATGGGAACGATTCATATATGTGTACCGGTTCGATTATTGAAAAAACTAACTATTATAATCATTATCTAAGCCTTTCTCAAGGTTACGGTTTTGGATACAGACCTGATTATCCTGGGGGTGTTGGTATACTTGCCGATTTCAAGGGCAATGATTTCTATACAGCTGATATTTTCGCACAGGGTGGTGCGAATTGGCTTTCTGTAGGAATTCTTTACGACTCAGGAGGAAATGATGTTTACAACGCATATCAGTATGCCCAAGGATCAGCTTTGCATTTAGCTTCAGGAGTATTAATAGATCAGTTTGGCGATGATGTTTATATATCACACGGAACCTCACAAGGTTGTGGTGATGATTTATCTATTGGTTATTTAAATGATCGAGCTGGTGATGATAACTATGTTGTATGGGATATTTCACAAGGTTCCGGAAATGCAAATGGCATTGGTGTTTTAATTGATGAGGGAAATGGGAGTGACAGCTATACAAATAAAGACAACTTCGATATTCGCGGATTCGGAAACTGGCGAAAAGAATTTGGTTCGATTGGAATTTTTCTCGATTTAGGTGGTATAGATTCCTATAATGGCAAGGGTAAAGATAATTCCTTCTGGATTTTTTCAACATACGGTATCGGAATAGATTTCCAAGAGAACCGCGGACTTAAATCGAGTGAATGAGGATAAAAATTAAGAATGAGATGAAAAGTGAGATTTCGTAAAAAATACATTATATTAGCTATCTTTATAATAAACATACCTTTATGGTCATCCTCAGAGAACCGATATCAAAAATGGTTTGCAATAGTTTCTATGGAAGATATTAGATTTAAGGTTGAGGAAAAAAGGGCTTACGAGAATCTGGTATCCGCAGGCTCAGACGCTGCTCCATATTTGATTTCACAACTTGGAAGAAGTAATCCTAAAATACATGACAAAGCAATGGAGATATTAATAAATATTGATAAAAATGCAGTTCCATATTTAATTGAATCGCTATCGGATACTAGTAATAAAGTTTCTTCATCGGCAGCCGAACTACTTGGAGAAATTGGAGATAAAAGAGCGGTACCTTCTCTGAAATTAGCTGCTATGCATGGTAATGAAGATTTAAAAAGTAACTCATGTTGGGCATTGGGGCAAATTAATAATAAAACTTCCACTGCAATATTAGTTGGAGCATTAAATGATCAATCCTCTTATGTTAGATTATCTGCAGCTTATGCTCTAGGAAACTTAAAATCAATCAATAGTATTGAACCTCTATTCAAACTTTTATCGGATGTAAATTATTCTGTTAGACTTGCAGCATTTGATGCCTTGAGCAGAATGCCTTACAAGCAAATTGCGGAAATATCAACCAATCGAATCGAAATATCCGAACCACCTGAGAAATACTTTTTAATCGTTCTTGTTGGGACTTGTGATAGTGATAATTCTTTAAATACGTTAGAACCGCTTCTTCAGAGTACAGATCAATTCATCCGAGGATTTACATGTGAAGCTTTAAGTTATCGAAGAGGAAATTATCGAGCTGCAAATCTTTTAAAAAAAGCTCTGTGGGATAGTTCCCCTTTTGTGAGAATGAAAGCCCGAAATTCCCTTTTTAAAATTAAACAGGGTCAAACTGTTAAATGAAATGTTTAAACATAATATTATATTCTTCCTTAATATTCATTCTACTTTCACCTTCTTTGATTTATTCCACCGAATCGAAAGTTATTTTTCATTATAATACCTCCTCGATCAATAACTATCCTAATGTAGAAATAATCGATGAAAAAGAGTGTAATGTTGCTCTTGTTCTTTCTGGTGGTGGTGCGAGAGGGTTATCTCAAATAGGTGTAATTGAAATTTTAGATAGTGCTGGGATAAAACCCGATTTAATAATAGGAACAAGTATAGGAGCGGTTATAGGTGGTCTTTATGCGAGTGGTTATTCTCCACAGGAGATGATCGAATTAACAAATGAAATAGATTGGCAGTCATTTTTCACGGATATAAGCGAAAGAGCAGCGATTCTTCAGACATTAAAAGAAAGCTCAGAAAAATACGTTGTGACCATTCGATTTAAATCTGGAAAGCCGGTATTTCCAATAGGGTATCTTGGAGCACAAAAACTTTTGCAGAAGATAAACGAGCTAACTGCCTCAGCTACAATCTTATGTAACGGTGATTTTAACAAGTTAAGTATACCTTTTAGAGTCGTTTTCACAGATTTGATTACTGGTAAAGCAATTGTACTTTCAAATGGTAACTTAAGTCAAGCTATTAGAGCATCAATCAGTATACCATTGATATTTAAGCCTTTTCCGTTGGAAAGCTATCTAGCTGTAGATGGTGGATTGCGGATGCCTGTTCCAATCGAAGTTGCTAAAGATATGAAATGTTCGAATATAATTGCTATAAATTCAACTGCGGATCTTTTCTCAAAAGAACAATTAAATTCTCTAGCAGGAATTATTGAACAAACTACAACAGTAATGCAGAAAGATATAATAGCATTAGAAAAAGAAATAACTGATTTTTGGATTGAACCCAAGTTGACAGGTCAAAATTCAATAGACTTTTCAAATGTTGATACCCTAATAGAAATAGGTCGTCAAGCAGCAAGAGAAATAATTTCCGAGATAACAAATAAAATTAAGATTTTTACTTTCGTAAAAATTGACTCAGTTGTTTTTGACAGTAATATAGTTGGCATAGAAAACGTTTTTCAAATCGGAGAAGTTAATACATCGATTATTAAAAATATTTTAGATTCATTGGTGGAAAGTGGAAATTTTGAACAGGTTAGTTGTTCACTTGTAGAAAATACTTTGTATGTTCATCTAAAACCATGCAAAAAACTTTACAACCTCAAAATTCAAGGGAATTGCATTCACGAAAAAAATATCAAATCTGTAATAGATTCATTTCAAACTGGAAATTTTAGTATGCCCGTTGTGAAAAAAAATATTAAAAAAATAATTAATACTTACCATGAAAACGGTTTTACATTAGCTCGTTGTGATACAGTATTAATAATAGGTGATACAATTAACGCTTCTATCAACGAAGGAATAATTGACAGTATATGTTGGAAAGGCAATAAACTAACCCATATCTGGGTTTTGAGAAGCTACTTCTCAATTAAACCAGAAGAACCTTTTAATAATAAAAAAATTAAAAATAGTATATCCAATCTTTATTCTACAGGACTTTTTGATTGGATAGGATACGAACTTGCGGTAAACGAGGGCAATAAAATTATACTCTCGATAAATTTACATGAAAAGCCCAATATGGCGTTAAGATTTGGGGTAAGATACGATGAACGAACTAAAGCAGAAGTAGCCCTTGGAATTTACGACGATAATTTATTTGGAACATCTTTAAGAATAGGTATCGAAGGTTATGCTGGTTCAAGAAGACAGTCACTATCTCTTGCTTTTAATGCGGATAGAATTTGGAAAACAAATTTTGGTTCAATTATTGCAGTTAAATATGATCGAGATAGATTCGATCACTTTTCAAACTACAGAATTAAAAATTCCGATTGGATTGAGCAGTCTGGAGTATCTGTTTCCGTTGGACCGCAAGTTAGAAAACTTGGTATGTTGCTTCTAGAGCTTGAATTTAGAGAAGTTAAGGTAAGTCCATTTGATGAAGGTTCGACTAAAATATTTAGGATGAATAAATTCAAAGCTAAATCTGTAATAGACACCTATGATAAAAGACAATTCCCAATAAACGGTCATTATCTATCAATGAATTTTGAGATGAGTCAGGATATTCTAGGTGGTGAAACATCATTCACAAAATATTTAGCTTATTGTGATATAAAATATACTCCAGGAATTATCACAGTTTCTGGATGGGGTGTTGTTGGTTTTATTGCTGGCTCTCCCCCATTCTTTGAGAAATTTGGAGTTGGGAAATACCACTATATTTGGGGTTTTAGAAGCGATGAGGTTACAACTGATAATATTTTAAATCTGGGTCTAGACATTAGATTGAATTTATCGAAAAAGCTTAAAAGACTCTATATAATTTGTGGGATAGCTATGAATAATCTTTGGGATCAGAACGATAAATTGGAAATCAGCAATGGAATTTTAAGTAGCGGAATTGGTTTAGGTTTGGAAACTCCTATTGGTCCTGTTTTCACAAGATGGGGTAGATCAACAGAATATATTGATTATTTCTCGTTTTCTGTGGGATATAATTATTAGAACAATCTAAGATATTATTTGTAATAAATTTATTGTATCACCAGCGTATATATACTTTTGGTTGATAATCTTAAAAAATATTTAACATAGATCCTCGCTTTAATTAATGCAAGAAGCTTAATTATAAATTATATTAATTGATTTTAAGTAAATATTTGTATGATTATTTTGGTAATTCGAATTTAAGATCGAGTGCATGTTTCCAAGGTAACTTATACGGTTCTTCCACAACAGCATAGCTTATATCAATATTTTGGAAGAAAGTAATACGTGTTTTAAAACCAAAACCTGCGGAAAATAAACCATCCTTAAGTCCAAATCTTAATGCAATTCCATTTAGGTTTTTAATTGGAACGAATTCAATACCGAGACCATAATTTATATCTGCTGTCTCATATTTCCAAATGTCAGCTGAAAATGCAATCGGTAAAACAAACTCTGGATTGTCATATCTTAACCCTCCTCTGATAAGAATAGGAAAGTCTTCGTTGCTGACGTTACCGTTTCCATAATAATTGCTAGAGTTCCAGGAATATTTCAGGGAAATATTATGTACACTGAAACCAAAAATCGATCTATATTTTTTCAAATCGTAGAAAAAGCCGAAAGCAAGACCTGCAGAATATGCATTGATATTAACCAGATTTGATTGCACATATTGTACACCTAAACCTCCATGAAAACCACGGTGAATTTCACCACCAAAGGCGAAGTAAATAGCATCCTGATTGTTTCCGATAGTTCCAATCAAATGTCCATCAATATCTCTTTGTTCAACATCGTCGACGCTTGAATGTATCCATGTTAATCCTATCCCAGCGCCACCACTAATTTCCGAACTTAGCGAAGCGTAGTATAGAATTCTACCAAGAGATAAAAATTGATTACCGAATCCTATTGAAGTTGCACCTCTCGAGGATACTAATGCAGGATTATAATATGCAGCATAAAGACTTGTATGGTATGCTGCACCTGTATTCCCAATTGCCAAATGCTCTGCTGAGGTTCCCATCCAAAGGAATTTAGCTGGTTCGCCAGTTCCAAAGACAATATTTAAGATAAATAAAATTGATATTAAGTTAGCCTTACTCACCGTTAACTCCATTATTTTTTGTATTTGTATTCAAGCATAACTCGACGATTAATACTTCTACCATATGGTGATCTATTATCACCAAGTATAAGGTCTTTTAATTTATATGGTCTTTCGTAACTATAACCCTTAAAATCTAATTCACAATTATTATTTTCAAGCCATTTATGTAGTAGACTCTCATCAACTTGTGCAAAATATGCAATAAATTTTCTTAAAATCTCATATTCACGCTTTGCTCGCTGGGTAGATAGCTCTTTATTTCTTTTAAAAGTTCCAATATCGTCAGTATGACCTTGAATCTCAGCCCCTTGTTTATATCCTGAATCTACCCGCGCAACAAAGAGTTTTGCAAAATTGAATAGTCTTCTTTCAAGATATTTAGATAAAGGTTCGCTCTCATCAAAGACGAATTCTACGATCAGCATGTTCTCTGTGGCATCCAGTTGTTCTCTTGGGCTT
>CAZLTJ010000042.1:5011-19414 GCA_964562425.1 uncultured bacterium | reverse complement strand
GATGGGAGGTAAAGGAGTTTTTGGTCCCGTCTTCTCTTGGGGAACTCAATATGCTGAAAAAGAAAGTGTAACCACAAGTTCCTTTGGATGCGTATCTCTTATTGCTACCCAGTGGAATTATGGTAATTGGATAAAGCATGTTGTAGATACAGGTATATCTCTTTCATTTTATAAATATTATATTGGATTTAGAGCTCAAGACATTGACATAGATGGTGATCTGGATCTTATTGCATACACAGATAGACCAATATGGTATGAAAAAATCGGTTATTTCTCATACATTCCTCATAATATTGATGTCGTTCCCGACACACCATTAGTAACGTTAATTTCTTGCGCAGACCTCGATGGAGACAATGATATCGATGTTGTTTTATGCAAGGCAGAAAACCATTCTGATGGTGAACTTATATGGTATGAACAGGATGCTGGCTCATGGTTAAAGCACACCCTTAGAAGCACTTCCACTATTTCTTTTGCAATTGGAGATATTGATGAAGATGGGGATCGAGACATTGTAGTGTTTAGTTGGGGTGAAACCTCCGAAATTATCTTGTTTAGAAACGACGGTTCAGGAAATTTCTTTACCGAAACAATAAGCCGATCAGCAAGTTACACATGGAGAACTCATCTTGCTGATATGGATGGAGATAGTGACCTGGACATAATAAAATGCTGTAAGAATTTAGAAGTCTATCTTAATGACGGTGATGGCAATTTTTCCCGAGTTTTTAGTGGTTATAGTTCTGACAGCCTTTACGTTGATGGTACTTATCCTGAAGATATTGATCATGATGGCGATTTAGACCTTGTCGTTGGGATAACTTCTCCCGAAGGACCTTTTCCAAATATAGGTTTCGGAGCATTTATTAATGATGGTACTGGTTCACATTTTGATATACTATCACTCTGGGAGGAATCTTTTCTGAGTAATGAAGATGGTGCAATAGCATCGGACATAGATCTCGATGGTTACTCAGATATTGTGGGTTCTTTCCAAAATGTCAGTTATTTACGGCAATCACCGACCGAACCCTTGGAGTTTTCTTTAGTCGTTTTAGACAATTCTCCTGGCAGTCATACAAATTATCAATTCAGTCATTGGATACATATTGAAGATATCGACACAAACTGCACCCCAGACCTCGATATCATGACCACGTTCGAAAACGAACATATAATCTACGAAAACGCGATGCTCCTATCTTTTGCAAGCAAAGGTGAGTTAATTTCCTCAATTATTACAATTGATACTAATCATTGGTGGAAAAGTATCGGTTGGGAAGCCTGCATTCCCTTTAATAATTCAATAGAGTTCTATTGGCGAACAGGTAATAATCTTACAACATTAGATAGTCAGCCATGGCAAGGTCCATTCTTCGGGATAGCAGGGATTTCCTCCGACACAAGGGAGATTTCAGGATTCGGGGAATACTTTCAATATAGAGTTGTATTTAATGGTGGTGATGATGTAGCAACACTTTATCGTTTTTGGGCTGTTTACGACCCTCTTATGGATATGTCTCCGATTATTCGTCGTATCGGAGGAATTGGTGATTGCGTGGATTCTGCATTTACTTTGCGATTTTTGTTTGAAGATCCCGGATTTGGAATCGATTACTCTTCAATTATGATAAGAATAAACGGTGAAAATTATTCGAATTATCACCTTCGATCTGATACAGTTATAATGACATATGATGATTCTTTAGAAACCTGGGATTCTCTCAGGATATGTGTTTCTGCATCTGATCTCAACCCATATGGTCCTCCAAATTCCTCATATTTATGCTATACTGTGCATGCATGTTTACTGAAATGCTCAGAAAGGCCTAATCCATTTACCCCAAACGGCGATGGGATAAACGACTTCGTTCAGTTTACATTCCCAGAAATAGGTATTAAAAACGCTGATATCTTTATTTACAATTTGGTTGGTCCTATTACAAAAATTTATGTAGTTAAAGGAAGCTCTGCCAGCGTACAAGCTCGATGGTATGGAACAGATGACAAAGGACTAGCAATGCCACCGGGAATTTATTTGTACATAATTGAAATTGACAAGCAAATTGTATGCAGTGGTTCATTAACATTGGCAAGGTAAAGAAAATAATTCCTGAATACACAATTTTTCTTTTCGAGAATTATAGATGGTCAAGGTACACATTCTATAATGGAAAAATAACCTTTGATTTTCGTTTTACTATCGGTTTTAAAGTCAAAAGATTATTAACATAGGCAGAAGTCGCAGAATGATGCAAACAAATTAAACTGTTTCCTCAAGCAACCTATAGGGGGAATTCTCCCCCCTCCTTTTTTATTAATAAGAGAAATCCCGAAAAAAAATGTGGAGGCGGCGGGAATTGAACCCGCGTCCGATAAGCTTTAGCCAATGGCTCTACAGGATTAGTCTGACCTTTATATCTCGCTTTATCAAACGCCATCAGACATGCTTTTGAATCAGCCAGTCCCAGCGTCTTATCCCGTCCTATGAGACTCTTGAACGAGAGCAGCTTCTGTGTCCGACCCTTCGATGCATCACCGCAGAAGCATCCAGCTTTGCGAAGGGTGCTGCTCAATTAGGCAGCAATTGCGTAATCATTCGCACTTATTTTTTATGCCACAGTTTTACGGCATATCGCAGGCCGTCCTGCACCAGTCAACCTCATTTCTTACCGTCGAAGCCCATCGCCCCCATAAATTAGATAAATAAATTGTCAAAAAACTAGAACATTTATAAATTCAAAAAGTTCGAAAACCATTTGCATTTTTGCTACTCTTAATCTTCCTATATGTTTTATATAGGCAAACTGTTCGTTGTCAAGGGTAAAAGTAAACTTATCTCCAAAACTATGAATATTTGTCCTCGAATTCCAATGTTTTTTTTCTCCCTCAATATAATCTAATCCTACAGGTATGTTACATTTACATATGAAATTTTGCGAGTATCGATTATGATTCAGTAGTAAATAGTGTATATTATTTTTTAGGAGACAAAATGATCAAAAGATGCTTATTTTTTATAATTCTTGTGATTAGCGGATGCTGCTTTTCTCAAAACCATCCAAATAGCATTGTAATAGATCGATTGCAAACCGATTGGGATAGCATCTATCCGATAAAAGCCGCGATTCTTAGCGATAACTATAATATAAATCGAATCTTTACAAGTATCAACGAACAGATCGCTTCTATTTCTGAAAACCTTGATTTGGCGATTTACATTAGCGATCAAGCCGCTGACAGTGATTCTGTTGGATATACAAATTATCTTGCCATTATAGATTCGCTACCATTTCCATGGATAACACTTATGGGTAATCACGAAATAAATGATGAAGATAGTAGGAACAGAATCATCTATATTTTCGGTCCAACTGATTTTTATTTTGATATAGGAAAATCCCGTTTTATATGTTTAACAAATTGCTATCCTGCACCCGGACTAGTCTCCACAGGAGAAAATGTTTACTACAAATTTACATCCTCCCAGTTGGATTGGCTCGAGAACCTTCTTGATGAACGAAATAGCAATATAATTAATACGGTTCATACTCCATCATACTTGGAACTGTATGTCGACGTAACTTATCTAATAACTGCAGGAGCAGTATCAAGATTAGTACCTTGGCTTTGTCCAACTCCTTATGTTGGATCGTTTCACCATTTTATTCAGTTTGATCTTTTCGAGGACGGCAATATTCAGGGAAATGTTATACGACCAAATACAATAGATGATAGTGTTGTAACTTTAGAAAACAATTCGATTTATAGCTTCTTCATAGAACATAACTCGATAAAACAGACCAAAAGAGTAACCAACTCTCAAAACCCAATGATTATTTATCCCAATCTGTTTAATGATGCTACACAAATTAAAGTATCCGAACTATCAGAAATCTTAATCTACTACTTAGAGGGACATTTAATTCATGCAGCTCATGTTTAGAAGAGTAATTACACGTTTTATGCAAAGGATATCTCAGTAGGAATAAATTTTTGTAAGAATTAGAAACGAAGTTAAACCATTACTTTATATTCCTTAATTAAAAAATTAGAGGTTGAAATTGACAATTTGTATTATAACATCATATCACGATCCCAAAGACATTCGGCTATACTGGAAACAGGCTTTATCTCTCGAAAAAGAAGGACATAAAATCGTATTTGCATTAATGCATATAATGAAAATCAAACAATCGGAAGGAAATATCTCCTGGATTAGTATTAAAAAGCCCAAAAATAGATACTTAAGATTTATAAACACAGTAAGACTTCTTTTTCTGAGCCTTTTTCTAAAGGTAGGTGCATATCAGCTTTCTGTGTCGGAAGTTTTATGGTTTAGTTTATTCATTAGAATTTTCAAGCCAAGAGTTAAAATTATCTATGATTGTCATGAACCTTTGGAATTGTTTATACCAAATAAACCTTGGGTTCCCCGATTTTTCAAACCAGTAGTTTATCGATTAGTAATAATTTATGAATGGTTTTACACTCTCTTTTGTAATGCTGTAATAGTATGTGCCGAAAGTCGAATTAAACATTTCAAAAGGTGGCACAGAAAAGCGGTTCTTGTTAGAAATTTCCCTTACCAAAGAACTTCGCCAATAAAATCATGGTTAGAAAGAAATAAAATCATACTAAATTTAAGCGGACTTTCAGTAGAACGAGGGCTTCCGGAACTGGCGGCAATCTCGAGAAAAATAGCTGAATCTGAAACCGGATATCACCTTCATCTTCACGGTATAATTGTTGAAGATATTCCAACCATTGTTCGGGATTGCCTTAAAGCACTTAAACTATATAAAGCATTAATTACCAACGATTGGCGAACCCTTGAGCAATTAGCTCTCCTTTTGGAGGACTCAAGATTTGGAATTTTTTTTAGAAGAACATTAGATTATGCAGAATTTACAACTCATAACAAGCTCTTTGAATACGCTATTTATGGTACCATTCCAATCGTTCACAATTGCAAAGGAATGTCGATGTTTATAGAAAACGGGAAAACAGGTTTCCTAGTCGATTACGGTTCTGAAGCAGATCAAATCCAAAAAATACTAGAAATTTCACCAGAAGAATTGGCAGAAATATCAGCAACAACGGCAGAGCTATTCAACAATAAATACATTTGGGAAAAAGAACTTCCGAAATATCTTTCAGTATACAATAAATAAAATAATTAATAAAACCAATTTTTCTTTCAATGGATACTGTACAAAATAAACTAAAATATGTGAGTTTATTGTTTTTAATTTCCATTCTAATAATTCTTCCAATGCTTAAACACTGGGCAATACCACTTGGGATTATTGCTGTTATTCTTATAACGTTTGCGCTGATTAAAAATCCATATCTGGGTTTGGTAATGCCGTTTTGCGGTGTTTTCTTTGTGCGATCTGTACATATGGCTGTCGGCATAAAAATGAACATGTTATCTTGGGCTCTACTTATGCTTTTCCTCGCGTTCTCGGTAATTATGTTTTTGATTAAAAAACCTGAAATAATAAATTTTAAATTCAACTCCGGTTTATGGCTGACATTAATATTCTTTGCATTCTATTTAATCTATTATTTTAAGACTGCATCTCCCTCACCATATTCTATAAAGTGGTATTTCCATGGGATATTATTGTGTATCATACCAATGATTTCATTGACAATGTGCATTAGAACGAAAGAACAAACCAATAAACTAATAAAAGCTTATCTTATTATTGTAGCCGTTATATTAATTATTTCTGCTATAAAATTTAAAAGTATGTCAATGGGATTTATGGAACGATTTAATCTAGTTGAAGGTCCACCTATTTCATACGGAAGAAGTCTTGCAATGGGTGCAATATTTTCTGTATGGCTTTTTAATCGATATAAGCAATCTTTAAGCAAAATTATAGCATTGGCTATTTTCTTCGGATGCCTGTTTTTTCTATTAAAAACAGGAACCAGAGGTTCATTAATAGGTTTGGCAATAGGGCTTTTAGTATATTTAATTTTTTGGAAAGTTTCAATTTGGAAAAAAGTCGGAGTTTTTGCATTATTTTTAGGGAGTATAACTTATTTCGTCAGAACAGGTATAGCTTTTTTAATGATCCAACGCATTGAGTATGCTTTTAAATCCCTTGAGCTATCGGTTATGGTTAGAATACATCTTTTTAGAATGGCATGGGAACAGATAAAAAAGGACCCAATATTTGGATTAGGTTCAGGGAATTATTATATGCTTCTCAGAGAAATATTTGTCAAAAATGGGAATATTTTCCCTCACAACCTGACTCTTGAAATTTGGGTAGAACTCGGAATAATTGGATTATTAATCTATCTGACTATTGTTTTGATAACATCCATTAAGGCATGGATCCTGATAAAAAGATATCGTCAAAACAATTCCCACAATTCCGAAATGGGGTTAGCTCTTTCATCGTTTTTCGTATTTTCTATCTCGGTTTCTCAGATTAGCGGTAATTTTGCATGGAATTTTGTTCTTTGGATCTCAATTGCTCTTGTCCATATTTATTATGAACTAACCCGAGAACGAAATGAAATGAATTTGAAAAGTGTTTATATAGATTAAATAGACCTAAGAAAAACAATGTCTAAATCCATTATACACAAACCAGTTCCTTTTTTTTGCGGTGTAATTACAGCAAATGAAAATGTTCTACCGCAACTCAACAAGATTCTCATAGAATCGATAGATGAAATTGCTTTCCACTCCCCGATTATCGATTTCGATATCTTTACTAATTATTACAAATCCGAAATGGGACAAGAACTTAAGCGATTGTGGATCGCTTTAAAGGGAGTAAGAGATGTAGACGAACTTGTAAGGCTAAAATGGGCTTGTAGTGGGATTGAAAATCATTTTTCACAGAATAATAGTAGAATCGTCAATATCGATCCTGGATACATAACTGAAGCTAAAGTTATCCTCGCAACATTTAAAAATTTCTCTCACAGAATATATATAACAAAAAGTGTATTTGCTGATATGCAATTAGTTTACCGAGCTGGGAGATACCTACCCAATCCGTGGACCTTTGCGGATTATAAAAGTGATACCGCACAGTCATTTTTCTTGAAATTAAGAGATGATTATCGAAAATATTTAAGAGATTTTAACAAGCCTTAATCCAACCAAATTTTATTTTTGGATTCGACAATTTACCAAAATCTCACGCTAAGTGTAATCTTCACTCCACCATAATCTGGAACTATTAATATTTCCGGTGAGTTAAGTTTTTTGTCAAAATTATATAAATGGGCACATACATATGCATCAACAACATCCAGAATTTTTACACCCCCCAATATCCAGAAAAACGCATTTCTTTCAGCTGTAATTCGATTAAAATCAGCACAGGCTTTTTCATATTCAGGTGTACCGGGAGTCAGACTACTTCGTTTTTTCCACAAGTCCTCAGCCTTTTTATAATTATCTAAAGCGTAATAGACAAGAACTCCCTCTGTTGCAAGAAAAAATAATGTGTGTAAATATTTCCTACTGTAAAGCTGACCTGTTCCTGGAAAAAGCAACGATAATCCAGCAGCTAAAGATGGATTTGGTTCAAAGGATTTTAATTCACTTTTATTCTCAGTTGTCTTATGCTTTAGACTATGTGAGGAACTATCTGCTTTTTCAAAGGCAATCTCAGGTTTTGATATTTCATCACATATAGCCAATGTCGAGAGACATAACATGAAAGCAATCAATGGCTTAATGTGATAATTAAATTTCATAATAGAATATTTTGCGCTGAAATTTGCAAAAATGCTGCATGGATTACGGATTTTTAAACTCAGTGAATCAATTGCATGGAATAATAATTTCCTCAAATTCCTTCGGTAAACCTTGAGTTAAAACTTCAATTCCATAATCGGTAAGCAAAACATCATCCTCAATTCTAACACCGCCCCAATCAGGAATATAAATTCCCGGTTCAACTGTTACCGCAACTCCTGACGGAATAATTCGTTCTGTTCTAGAACTTAGAATGGGATAATCGTGAACCATAAGACCTAAACCATGACCCAACCCATGCCCGAAAAATTCTTCATATCCAGCATCTTTAATAACCTCGCGAGCTAAAGCATCGATTTCCATGCCTTTCATACCAACTTTCATGCCCTCGATGGCTGTCTTTTGTGCATTTAAAACCGTTTTATAAATCGTTTCGAATTTAAAGGATGGCTCACCTAAAAAATAAGTTCGTGTAATATCAGAAGCGTAATAGTTATAATATGCACCAAAGTCGATTGTAATCATCTCTCCTTTTTTGATAATTTTATCTGAGGCTGTGCCATGAGGAAGAGCTGCTCTATGTCCCGAAGCTACGATAATTGGGAAAGATTTTTCCTGTCCGCCATTCTTCATTATTCTGTATTCAAGTTCAACTGCAAAATCTTTTTCTGCTATTCCGGATTTAAGCATTGGCAAGGTTTCTTTGATAGATTTTATTGCAATTTCCGCAGCCCTTTTGATATTGTTAAGTTCTTCGGTATCGACAACTTCTCGAAGGTTCTCGAGGGGTTTTAAAACGGGAATCCAGTTCACTTTATTGAACCTGTTGGCCACTCTTTTATAAATCGCATAGTTGGTATGGTTAGAATCAAATCCTACATATTTTACATTTTGGAAAACGTTAAGCTCATCTAACAAATCGTAATAATTCTTTTCCAATGTTGTAATTTGTATCTCGGCTTTCTCACCAACTTCAAGTTTCGCTTGAGATTCATATCTAAAATCCGTCATGAATATCCTGCGTTCGGGTGAAACCCACATATAGCAAGCAGAACCAGTAAATCCTGTTAGATAATGAATGTCTGTATTAAACATAAATAGAAAACCATCCAAACGCATATTTCTCATAATATCTACAAATTTATCCAATCTGTTCATTGTATCCTCCAATTTATTTAATCGAATTCCCAACCCTCAAGGGGAGCTACTCTATAGGGTCGGTAAAGCTCAACAAAGATAATCTTCTCAACTAAGGCAACGCATTTCTTCAAATCATGGTTTATAACCAGATAATCAAATTTTAAAGCTTCCTGAACCTCTTTAAGAGAGTTCTGCAGTCGTGTTTCAATGCTCTCTAATGAATCGGAACCTCTATTCCTGAGACGTTTTTCAAGTTCTTCCTTTGATGGTGGCAAAATGAAAACTCTAACCGTGCTATTTGGATAAGCTTTTTTTATTGATTCCGCTCCCTGAACATCTGTATTCAACAGTATAATTTTATCCTTGCTCAAACCTTTTTCGATAATAGATTTCAAAGTGCCATATCTATAATTGTAAACCCATGCCCATTCCACAAAATCTCCATAGTCAATTCTCCCGTCAAATTCAGAATCTGATAAAAAGAAATAATCGACGCCATGCTTCTCCTTTTTTCTGGAAGGTCTTGTAGTAGCAGAAACAGAGAGAGTAAACTCTGGATGAATTTTCAAGAGTTTGTTGACAACTGTGGTTTTACCACCGCCAGACGGTGATGACAAAACTAGAAGAAGCCCTTTTGTAAATTTTGACATCAGTGCTCCATAATTCTCATATTTGTTTCTATTGGCAGTCTTATGAAAAAAGTCACGCCACCTGCTTTATTATTTCTAAACCAGATTTCGCCTCCATGTGCTTCAATTATCTGAGATGAAATAGAAAGTCCAAGTCCGGTTCCTGAATGCCGTGTGGTAAAGAACGGTTTGAATACTTTGTTGCCTAATTCGCCTGGTATTCCTGGACCATTATCCGCGAATTCAATCCAACAATAATTTTCATCTCTATAAGTTCTAACATCAATTATACCTCCTTCCATAAGCACCGACATGGAGTTTCTGATTAAATTGACTAATACCTGTCGCAATTGCAAGGGATCAAACGGAAAAGGAGGAATTGACCTATCAAATTCCTTTTTAACCCTAATTTGGTTTTTTTCAAGTTCTGGTTCAAACAGTACAAAAACATTTTCCAACAATGTATTTATATCCTCTAACTGCTTATCTGGTGCGCTGAATTTCGTAAATCCCATAATATCCTCAATTATGTTTTCCAGTCTTTCAGCTTCTTCAACGCAAATCAAAAGTTTCTCTCTCATCTTATCGTTTACCGAGTAATCTCTAAGAATATTTCTCGCGAACCCTCCCAATGCCACAAGAGGATTTTTAATTTCGTGAGCAATTTGTGCAGCCATTTCGCCAATCGCGCTTAACTTTTCACTTTTAATTAATTTTTGTTGGTTAAATCGAAGTTCAGCGTATGCATCCTCTAATTTTGTATAACTGTAACTCAGCTCTTTTGTCAGTATGGACCGTTCTATTGCAAGGCTAGCATGATTTGCAATCGAACGTAATATTTCTAAATCGTCGAATGTTATAGGTTTTTTTGTTATCATGTTATCCACAATAATCATACCCACAGGTTTGGTCATAGCTAAAAGTGGAACAATTGCAAAAAACGGTGAATTGGTCTTTTCCCAGATTTCATGAGTTTGTTCCCATTTTTTAGAATATTCGGGGTTTATAATTACAGCTTCACCTTCCCTAAGATATTTTACCAATATGTGGTCGCTATCCAATGGAATCTCAAATTCCTTAACGATTTTCATAACTTCAGTATCTTCAGTTTGAACAGCCTGCTGATAAGCTCGAAGTGTCCCAGAAAGTGTTCTGTCTTCCGAACGCAATTCTGCCCAAATCTTTCCAGCCTCTTCAGGTGTTGAAGGACCAATTGCATACCCACCAACAAGAGCATTTTTCGATTTATCCACAATTAAAAGAAAAGCTCTATTGAAACCTAAACCTTCTCGAGTTGTTACTGCAGTTAGAATTATGTGAAGCACCGTTTCTAATTCTGTTTCGAGTTGAAGCACAGTGGAAATCTCTGTGATCATTTTAAAAGTTCTATTTCGACTTCTGTATTGTTTATTTGCTTTCTCTAACTCACTACGAATCTCATTAAGTTCCTTAATTAACATTAAGCGTTCTGTAACATCCATAACCAGCTGGAGTATTTGAATAACCTTACCTTGAATTGATAGAACGGGTGTTGCTATTATCTCATAAAAATGCTCGGTTTCATCTGAGCTCACTATTTTTTCCATGAATTTGCAAATCTCGCCAAATTTGAAAGCTTTTTCCATCTTGCAGTTCTCACAGACAGTATCAGAATCCTTCCACATCTCAAAGCAATACCCATTAAAAGAGTCTAATCTGTCGCTGAACCAGTCACGAATGGTGTCATTAGCCCAAATGATCCTTTTATCAGGATTAAGAACCACAACACCAATTGCAACAGCACTAAAAAGGGATTGCAGCCATTCCACCTGCCAGCCAAACTCTGAAATATCGTGAATATATGAAATTGTATGCCCTAACTCACCAAATAATGCAAATCCTACTTCTATAACGCAATCGTTTGGAAGTTTTTTTAGAATTCTATTCTTAGATGTAGAATTTATTCCGCCAATAACAGTATTCTCTTGTTTCAAAACTTTCAGAAATTCTTCAATATCTGTTTTTTCTGTTTCCTTCGATGTAATAACTGGTTGGAGAATGTTCTTCGCATATTCGTTAGTAGCAGTAATCTTATTGTTCTTATTAAGGATTATTATGCCAATCCTCATATTTTTAATAAGGTTAGATAGCTCAAAAATCTTTTGATCCATGAACTGTAATTGCTCCTCTTCTTTTTTAATAACAGAAACGTCAGGTTCTCTTGACTGTAAGTAATGTTCCGCATTCCATTGATTAGCATAATTTATTGCAGCACAAAGCTCTTTGGAATTTAGGCTATTGACTGGAATTACTTTAACACTCGATATTCCAAATTTCTCATAGAAGGACTTTAAGTCATCTCCCTTAATTATTACAATCACACTCGAAATCTCCACAAATTTCTGCAAATCCTTCAATGTAACATTAGGACCCATTACAGGAATTGAATCTTTATTATCAGTAACTTTATAGCCGCATTCTACAAGTATGTGCTCGATCTTGTGCTTTAGATTTTCGTCCGGCTCGTAAACGTTAATTAATATTTCATTGTTATCTGATTTCATAACTATAAATAAGTTAATCACATACCGTTAATTTAAAATCAATGATCCATTCAACCACGACTGCTGTGTTCTCCCGGACACACCTCATCTGATGACTCGATTTCACCTTTAATAATTTTATCCAAAACAGTTCGGACATTTCCGGATACTCCTGAAATAATCTTTATATCTAGATGAATGAAAATTTCAGCAGCTTTCTGCCCGATTCCACCTATGACTAATGTGTCAGCATTAAGCGTTTTGACGAAGTTTGGAACCCCACCCGGCTTACGTGCACCAGCATAAGGATTTTGATGCACCACAACATCGATAGATTCATTTTGATCGTTTATTTCTACGACCACAAAACAAGGCGCTCTACCAAAGTGCTGTGAAATTGATGAATCAAGCCCCGCATCGTTTTCTACTGCAAATGCAAGCTTCTTCATTTAAACCTCCACTATTTTGTTACTTTTTTTATTAAATCGTCTTCAAATATATATCGTATTCGAATTTTTATACAACAATTTTGTCTTAACCTTTTATCAAATTTCAATAAATAGAAAGTAAATTTAGCAAACAAACCATCATAATTTCTCTTCTTCTTGACACTTAAGTACTATCCTATTATAGTATTGAGATTATAAATCCCTAAAGGAGGTTATTTTGATTAATGCAGGCAGTTTTAGGAAAGGTTCGAAAATATTATATAAAGGTGATCCATATGATATTATAGATTTCCAACATTCGCTCCGTGCTCGAGGTAGAGGAAAAATTTGGACTAAAATGAAAAACCTTAAAACAGGTAATGTCCTAGAAGATACATTCGGTTCGGATGAAACTTTCAAAGAACCAGATTTGGATACAAGAGATATGCAATACCTATATGACAACGAAGATAATTACGCCTTTATGGATTCTGATACATTCGAACAATACTTTTATCCGAAGTCAACAATCGGTGAGTCTAAGTGGTTTCTAAAAGAAGGTGAAATATATAGGATCCAACTATTTGAAGGTTCACCACTTTCAATAGAGTTGCCTGCATCTTTTATTTTAAAAGTCGTTGAAACGGAACCAGGGATCAAAGGCGATACAGTTTCAAGTTCCACAAAAAAAGCTGTTTTAGAATCTGGACTCGTAATCAAAGTTCCGCTCTTTATTAAAATAGACGACAACCTTAAAGTGGATACAAGAACCCTTGAATACATAAGTAGAGCATAATATGCTCAAAAAGATTTCGAATTACTTGGCATATTCTTCAGTGTTGATTTTTATTGGCGTTATTGTCATTGCAGCAATTTTCGGTGATTATACTTTAATTCACAAGGAAAAATATAACAGCATGAATGAAGCTATTCAATTCCTTAGATATGAGGTTAGCCGTAGTGATTTAATAATGGCAGGTATTCGAAACCGGAATAAGAAACTCGAACTTAGAACAATGATGAAAAAACAAACCGGCAGATATATGGTTATAGATCGACACAATTCAAAGTTCTGGGTTAGAGAAAACGATAAAATATTATATGAAGGTGATTGTGGTGTAGGAATGGGACAAAGGCAGATTAGAGGAGCCGATTATAACTTTGAAACACCCTCGGGATGGTTTTCTATTGAAGACAAACTTGAAGACCCATGGTGGTTTAGACCTAATTGGTTTTGGTACGAAAAGGGAATGCATGTACCTATAAATTTCATCAGATATCCAAAAGGAATTTCCTTTGATAAAGCTGTAGCATACTATAACTCGCTTTCAAAAAAAGATAAGCTTAAAGTTAGAGCGATTCCAGGATATCTTGGAAAATATGTTATTAAAATTACTGAAGGAATATATATTCATTACAGCAAGCACAGTACCGGTCAGATTAGCCATGGGTGTATTCGAGTTTCTAACGAAAATGCCAAGGCTATATGGCATTTGTTGCAAATTGGCGATCCTGTGTATATCTTTTGACTAAAACATGCGACTTGAAGGGAGCTTGATATGCCATTAGGTCGAGTCTTAAAAATGTTTAGTATTCTAACCAACGATATAGGTATCGATCTGGGAACTGTTAATACTTTAATCTGGCTCAAGGGTGAAGGTATTGTCTTGGCTGAGCCAAGTATTGTAGCACTGGAAAACGAAACAGACAAAATAATTGCAATTGGTCGTGAGGCTAAAGAAATGCTCGGACGAACACCCGATTATATTCGCACCGTCAAACCACTTAAAGACGGCGTCATTGCCGATTTTGACGTTACCGAACAAATGCTCAGAGAATTTATCAAGAAAGTCATTAAAGCTCGATTCCTTGTAAAACCTCGAGTTGTTATTTCAGTTCCCTCAGGAATAACCGAGGTAGAGCGTAGAGCTGTCTCTGAT
>CAZLTJ010000042.1:0-5001 GCA_964562425.1 uncultured bacterium | reverse complement strand
TCTATAAGGATTGCAGGGGATGAGATGAATGAGGCTATAGTCGCTTATTTCAAACGGAAATACAATTTACTTATTGGTGAACAAACCGCTGAAAAAATTAAGATTGAAATAGGAAGTGCTTTCCCACTCGACAAAGAGCTTAGTATGGATGCTAAAGGTCGTGATTTGGTTGACGGATTGCCGAAGACTATTAGAGCAACTTCCTCAGAAGTTCGAGAAGCTATGGAAGAACCAATTTCGGCTATTTTGCAGGCAATTCGAGCAGGATTAGAAATGACACCACCTGAGCTGGCAGCGGATATTGTAGATAGAGGTATTGTTATGACCGGTGGTGGATCGCTTTTGCGAAATTTTGATAAACGCGTAAAGTCAGAAACTGGATTAGCTACGTTTGTGATTGATGATCCCCTTACCTGTGTTGTGCGTGGAACCGGAAGAATTCTTTCCGATTTTCCTTATTATTTGAAAATTTTGCAAAGGGAAAGTAAAAAAAACTAAGGAATATTAATTTATAAATTTTCGTTTTTTTTTTAATAAACAATTAAACAACAATTATATCTTCATCGGAAATTTTTTAAATTGTGAACTATTGGAAATAAATTTAACGGAGGAGTTATGACCTATCTACTAAAAGGTGGGCGTATTATCGATCCTTCTCAAGGTATTGACAGAATCGCTGATCTACTGGTTATAGATGAACTTATAGATTCTGTGGAACCGAAGAGTATTCCAAAGGATGCTGAAATTATCGATGTCTCTGAAAAGATTGTCATACCGGGATTAGTCGATATGCATGTTCACAGTCGTGAGCCAGGAGAGGAATATAAAGAGACTATAGAAACAGCCTCAAAAGCAGCAGTCGCTGGAGGTTTTACCACAATCGTTACTATGGCAAATACCAAGCCACCTATAGATACTGCGGACAGAATAACTTTTATTTATAAGCGTGGTTCAGAAGCTTTATCTAATATCTATCCGGTTGGAGCTGTAACAAGAGGTCTTGAAGGCAGAGAACTCGCTGAGTTTGCAGATATGGTTGAAGCTGGTGCAGTGGCATTTTCCGACGATGGTAGACCGATTGAAAACTCCGAGCTAATGCGGAATGCATTAGCATATTCATCCCAGTTAGAGATACCTATTCTCGTTCATGAAGAGGATACAATACTTTCAGAACAGGGACAGATACATGAAGGTGAAGTCTCATCAATTTCGGGAATGAAAGGTATCCCAACTCAAGCTGAAACTTCAATGATTGCGCGAGACCTGGGACTTCTAAAAATTTCCGGTGGAAAACTTCATATTCAACATGTCTCTGCAGCGGAATCCATCGATTTAATTCGAGATGCAAAGACAAATGGTTTACCTGTTACATGCGAAGTTACACCTCATCATCTTTTGCTAAATGAAATGATAATTTTAAAATCCAGCTTTCATTCTAAATACAAAATGATGCCTCCACTTCGTGGAGAGGAAGACAGAGAAGCATTAGTTGAAGGTCTTATCGATGGTGCTGTGGACGCTATTGCCACCGATCATGCTCCTCAAGCAGTCTTCGAAAAAGATAATCCATTTGATATTTCACTTCCTGGTGTTATAGGTCTCGAGACAGCTTTCCCACTTATTTGGACAAAATTTATTAAAGAAGAAATTCTAACACCTCTTCGGGCAATCGAGCTTATGTCAACTGCTCCTGCAAAGATACTTGACCTTCCCGCTGGTTCCCTGGATTCAGGTTCATTTGCAGACGTAACTGTTATCGATCCTAATCATTTGTGGACAGTAGATCCTTCAAAATTCTTCTCGAAATCTAGGAATACACCGTTTGACGGCTGGGAACTCACTTGCAAGGTAGTTATGACTATTGTTAAGGGTAAGATTGTTTTTAATGAGCTTTCAAGTTAGCTAAAGCTATTATCCATTATACATAAGCCTTTTTAAGATAAAAAATAATTTTCAAATTTTTTTTAATAACAATCCAATGTACTCTTGAATCTTCTGTGTGCCCAGAAATATTGCTCTGGGTGTTTTTCTACAGCTTCTTCAAGCGCTTTCATTAATTGCTGGGTTATTTCATGGACATCAGCATCGAAATCTCCAGTTTGCTTTATGTAGACAGGCGGCAAAATATATATATCTTGATGATAGCCATCCTCCTGTCGAATCATAAATCCAATCATTATAGGTAGTTTCGTTTTTAAAGCAAATACCGCTGGACCCTTGTGAGTAGATGCTGGATTTCCAAAAAAGTTTACAATTTCACCATGTACTCCAGCATCCTGATCGGCTAAAAAAGCCACCATTCGTCCGTTGAAAAGTGATTTAGTAATCTGCTTAACTGCACTTCGGAAATAAATCAAACCCATCCCGACATCCTTTCGCATTTTTTCAATAATTGAGTTAATAAATTTATTTCTTTGGCGAGCGACAATTACATCCAGTGGAATGCCCCTTTTAACAAGATAACTACCTAAAAGTTCCCAATTCCCCAGATGACCTGTAAAGAGAACAACTCCTTTTCTCTCAGTTGCAAAGTTTTCTAAATATTCAAAATCATTGAAATTAAGTATATAGTCTTTCTTAAGTATTCTCGGTAATATAATGAATTCAGCACTTGTCCGGACGAAGTAATCGTATGATTTCTTAAGGATTGCATCGCGTTCTCTATTTGTATACTTATCACCAAAACATAAGGAAAAGTTACGTCTTGCTACCTTTCTTCTTATGCCTATATGCCATGCAAACTTTCCAAAAAAACCACCTAAGGAAATTGAAAATCTACAGGGAAATATCCACAAAAGAAAGATTAGAATCTTTGCTCCAATGAATTCTATTATATGTTTAACGTTGGTTCTGTCTGCTTTTCTCGATTTATCCATTGAATATTTACTTTTCGATTTTAATCTGTGATCGTTTAAAGGTAGGGAAATTATTATTTGACAACAGCAATTTTTTTAACAATAGAACTATCAGAATTATAAATTCTTCAAGGTAAATTCCATATGAAAAATTCGATATGTCAAACGAACCTAATATATTGATACTCTCACTAAAAACAAACTTGCTGGATACGTCGAATATCTCTATAAACGACTCTGCTGGCACAGAATATCCAATTGTTGTGTTACTCTGATTTAACGTGAAGTTTTAGTTGTCTACGTTTTTGGATTTAATATATGCTCCAAGAAAAATTAGTATATATATAACTGTTTCTCCCAGTGGCAGTTACAACACACCTAAATATCTGAGTTCGATCGACATATTCAACTTGCACGCCATAAACACTTGTAGAAAGAAACCTGTGATATCGACCTTTGCTGTTGCACAATCTATCGGGAAATGTCGTATCTGTTACTCCAACTACATTAATTTTAGCTCTCAGAAGTGTTTCGCAAGTGCTATCCTGCTACAACAAAAATATTACTTTTATCAACGCAATGAATCGAAACTAGTTGTGCCAACTGTATCTGCGTAACATAGGTTAGGATAAAAAACAACGAGGCTCTCGATTTCTGCGAGAACCTCGTCAAATGTATGAAATCGTGGGTCAACATCGGGTGTTTGTGCAAACGATAAGCTTCCAATTAGAAGATTTAGAATTAGCAATGCTGACCTTACAGACATATTCATTTCCCGAGATTAATTCTTACACCAAAGGTAAGTTTAAGTACGGTTTCAGTGTTGCTTTCACTGGTTCCGTTACCATACGATGACGACCAGATACCTATACCTAACTCACCAAAAGGTATAACAGGAGCGTTCTTAAGAGGGTAATTCAAACCTGCACCAAATATAATAGTAAAATCTGTGGAAGTTGACGTTGAAGAATACCCCATCGTTTCAAATTTTGTAGAGGATGAAGTAAAATTAAAACTTGCCAATCCATAAGGTGTCATTTTACCTATTGTAAACATGTAAATTGCATCTACACTCATTCCACTGCACAGAGTGAAACGTGTAGTATTTTCACCTGTCTTGAAATGCAAAAAAGTGGCTCGTGCGTGAAATGCTTTATAGATTGGAAGCATTCCCTCACCTCTAAATATAAAATATGTCTTGTCGGAGCTTTCAATACCTAATCCACCACCAAGCATAGGTTTGAAATCCTTTGCCGAAACTACACAGATCAAGACCAACAACAGCATATAGTAATTATGGTTATCCATATTATTTAACACAAACTACACAAAATAGTGGAGCAAAACAGTCTAGATTTTTAACTGGTGGAACTATGTGTGATTATTGGGTAGAGTTTAGTAATGCTTGTAAGACTACTGGTGGTATAGATAAACTATCTGTAAAACAATGGGGCAAACAAGGTGATCCAAAACAATGGCTACCAGAAGAGGTTCAATATTATAAAGATGGTGCTAGTCCATTCAAAGCATTTACTAATGGATTAACTGCCGCTGGAATAATAGCAAATAGTTTAAGATATGTTATATTTGAATTATGTGGAAATGAACTAAAACTATATCTAAGTCAGACACCTACAATTACTGCTGGCAAAACATTCTTTTTAGTAGATAGCGCACAAGCAAGTAGTGGAGCAAATGCTAGTTTAAATTTTGCACCACTTGGAAATAGTGAAGAGTTTTTACATCCAGTAATATCATTGACTACAAAAGGACAAAAAGTAGCATTAGTAGATTTTGAAACATTTGATATACCAAATTTTAAATTTCCAACAAATGCTAGTTTTAGGAGTAATCCAAAAAATAGTTTTCCTAAACCAGATAATCCAATCGGTGCTGAAACTGATTGGTGGTCACAAGCAGCAACATCCGGAAGAGGACAAAAAGAAATTAGATTTAATGAATTAAGACCATCAACATTATGGTATGGTAATCCAGATGCACCAACAAATTATAGATATAAAAATCTTAACGGTGATAAAACAATAGATTATAATGTTGTAATTATTCCAAATAAAGAAACTTATACTGATAATATTTCAGCATACTCACAGCAATTATATGTTATTCCTATTAATCAAAATCAAGC
>CAZLTJ010000041.1:16059-19465 GCA_964562425.1 uncultured bacterium | reverse complement strand
TGACACAGAACAGTCTTGGAGCTGCATATTGGGCTCTTTCTGAGGTTCGAGATATAGAGAAGAATCTTAATATGTCAATCAAAGCATACAAAGAAGCATTAAAAATAAGAACTATTGAGAAATACCCTATAAAATATGCTATGACAAAGAATAATCTTGGAGTTGCCTATTGGTCTCTTTCCGAGATACGAGATAAAGAGGAGAATCTATACAAAGTAATCCAAGCCTTTGAAGAAACTATGAAAATTCATTCTATTAGTAAATATCCTCTTAAATATGCAATGGCGCGGAGTAACCTTGGTTCTGCATATAGAATTCTTTCAGAAGTTCGAGATAAAGAGGAGAATCTAAACAAAGCAATCCAAGCCTTTGAAAAAACAATGAAAATTCATTCTATTAGTAAATATCCTCTTAAATATGCAATGGCACAGAGTAACCTTGGTTCTGCATATAGAATTCTTTCAGAAGTTCGAGATAAAGAGGAGAACCTTAATAAGTCGATCCAAGCATATAAAGAAGCATTAAAAATAAGAACTGTTGAGAAATACCCTATAAAATATGCTATGACAGAGAATAATCTTGGCAATGCGTACTATTCTCTTTCTAAAGTTCGAGATAAAGTGAAGAACCTAAACAAGGCATTCCTAGCATATGAAGAGGCATTGAATATATTCACAATCGAGAAATACCCTATCGACTATGCAATAACATTGATTAACCTTGGTGATGCATACAGAATGCTTTCAGAAATTCAAGATAAAGAGGAGAACCTAAACAACGCAGTCCGAGCCTTTAAGGATGTAATAAAAATATATACTATCGAGAAACATCCTATATACAATGCAATGACACAGAACAACCTTGGCAATGCATACAAAGACCTTTCCAAGGTTCTAGATAAGGAGAAGAACCTTAATAAGTCAATCAAAGCATATAAAGAAGCATTAAAAATAAGAACTGTTGAGAAATACCCAATAAAATATGCTATGACAAAGAATAATCTTGGAGCTTCCCTTTACTCTCTATCTGAAATTCGAGATAAGAAGGAGAACCTTAATAAGTCAATCCAGGCGTATGAAGAAGCACTGAAAATATATACTATTGACAATTATCCACAAGATTATGATATGATATTGTCTAACATAGAGAAAGCCAAGCACAGAATGGAAGAATGATTATTTAATTTCATTTATTAAAATCTTAAATGGAATAGATGGATTGTCGAAAACTTAAAGCAAAGAGTATTTCATTACTAATAAATGGAAATCATAAGCTAATCGTTAAACTAGTTGATTGAGGTAATATAAATGATCTTTAGCATATTTGATAAATGGTTTGAAATGGGTATCTGTGCCCTCGGAGCAATTATTGGTGGGATTATAATTCATTTTTGGTCTGAGCGCAGAAAGAAGAAGAGATTCCTGGAAAAAATCGCAACAACTTTAAACAACGCAGATAAATTGTTGAAAAAAGATATGTTAGAGGATGCTCTAATTGAATACAATAATATATCGAAAGAAATATCTGAAAAAGGAAATCCAAAAGCATATGGTCACATCAAAAACAAAGTAGGGAAATGTTACTCTAAATTAGCTAAAGTAAATAATGTGGAAAAGAACCTGCGCAAAGCAATACAATCCTTTGAGGAAGCGTTAAAGATCTATAATGTAAGGAAATATCCTTTTGATTATGCTACAACGCAGAATAACCTTGGCGATGCCTACCGTTCTCTTTCCGATGTGCGAAATATCGAAGAGAATGTGAATAAAGCAATCCAAGCATATGAAGAAGCAATAAATATATATAAACTTAAAGATTATCCAATTGACTACGCAAAGACACAGCATAACCTCGGAAATGCTTTTGATATTCTTTCCAGAGTTCGAGATAAAGAGGAGAACCTGAATAAAGCAATCCAAGCCTTTAAAAATGTAATGAAAATATACTCAATCGAGAAATATCCCGTCGACTATGCAATGACACAGAACAGCCTTGGAACTGCATATTGGGCTCTTTCTGAGGTTCGAGATATGGAGAGGAACCTGAATAAAGCAATCCAAGCATACGAAAAAGCATTGAAAATATACACTATTGAAAGATATTCCTCAGACTATGCAAGGATACAGAATAATCTTGGAGTTGCCTATTGGTCTCTTTCTGAGATACGAGATAAAGAGGAGAATCTTAACAAAGCAATCCAAGCCTTTGAAGAAACAATGAAAATTCATTCTATTAGTAAATACCCTATTAAATATGCAATGGCACGGAGTAACCTTGGTTCTACTTATAGAATTCTATCCGATGCTCGAGATAAAGAGGAGAACCTAAACAAAGCAATCCAAGCCTTTAAGGATGTAATGAAAATATATACAATCGAGAAATATCCTATATACAATGCGATGACACAGAACAACCTTGGCAATGCATACCTAGACCTTTCAAAAGTTCTGGATAAGGAGAAGAACCTTAATAAGTCGATCAAAGCATATAAAGAAGCATTAAAAATAAGAACTGTTGAGAAATATCCTATAAAATATGCTATGACAGAATATAATCTTGGTATTACCTATGAAATCCTTTCTGAAGTTCAGAATAAAGAGAAGAATCTGAACAAGGCAATCCAAGCATATGAAGAATCATTGAATATATTCTCAATCGAGAAATACCCTATAGACTATGCAATGTCACAGAATAACCTTGGGAATGCATACAGAACTCTTTCTGAAGTTCGAGATAAGAAGCAGAACCTTAATAAGTCAATCCAGGCGTATGAAGAAGCACTGATATTATACACTATTGACAAATATCCACAATATCATAATGTTGTAATGTCAAATATAGAGAAAGTCAAGCAGAGAATGGTAGAGTGAATCTTAAGCGAGGACTATGTGTCAACAATCCCGACTGCATCGGGATTGCGCAACGGTGAAGGTGAAGATATACGATTTACAGGGGAGATTGGTTGCAACCCCCTTTACCACGGCCTCTGGTCGGGGAGTTTCCCCCAAAGGGGGACACGAAAACATAAGCGACGATAAAATTGTCCCCTATTAGGGGAAAATGTCCGAAGGACAAAAAGGGGTTATCTGGCAACCCGATGAAGCAATCTCCAGCGGCGTTTATCTCGTGCGAGCAACCACAGATGATGGGCAACAAATTACGAAGCGAATTGTTTATTTGAAATAAAAGTTGTATATTTTATATAACAAATAACAAAGTGGGCATGAAATGCGAAATGCAATTGAACTAGCAACTTCAGTCGTCTGCCGGAAGAAGAGTAGCATAATCAAGTATGCTATCCCAATCATAGTAGTAACCTTTCTCTTTGCCGGATTGTGCCCAGCACAGACACAATTTTCTCGTGCTGTCGGGGGAACGGGTTATGAAGAACCTCGCTCTGTCGTTC
>CAZLTJ010000041.1:5437-15959 GCA_964562425.1 uncultured bacterium | reverse complement strand
AGACAAACGATGGTGGATATGCCGTGGCGGGATATACCTCCAGTTTCGGTGCAGGTAGAAACGATTTATTCCTTGTGAAATTAAGTTCTATTGGTTCTCTGGATTGGGCAAAAGCAGTAGGTGGATCATACGAGGATCGAGGTTACTCTGTCATACAGACGTCTGATGATGGATATGCCCTTGCAGGATATACCGAAAGTTTCGGTGCAGGTAGTAGTGATTTATTCCTTGTGAAGTTAAATTCTACTGGTTCTCTGGATTGGGCAAAAGCAGTAGGTGGAACAGATTCTGATCATGGTTACTCTGTCGTTCAGACAAACGATGGTGGATATGCCGTGGCGGGATATACCTCCAGTTTCGGTGCAGGAGGAAGCGATTTATTCCTTGTGAAGTTCGATTCTACTGGTTCTGTTGAATGGGCGAAAGCGGTTGGTGGAATAAGCGGGGATGTGGGGAACTCTGTCATTCAGACAACCGATAATGGATATGTTGTGATGGGAGTGACAAGAAGTTTCGGAGCTGTACCTCCAACCTATGATTTATTTCTAGTAAAGTTCAATTCTACTGGTTCATTGGAATGGGCGAAAGCTGTTGTTGGATTACATATTCCAAGTGGTAGATCTGTTGTTCAGACGTCCGATGGTGGATATGCCTTGACGGGAGTAATTACCCTTGTGAAGTTAAGTTCCACTGGTTCTCTGGATTGGGCGAAAGCGGTCGGAGGAATAAGCGGGGATGTGGGGAACTCTGTCATTCAGACAACTGATGGCGGATATGCCGTGGCGGGATATACCTCCAGTTTCGGTGCAGGTAGAAGCGATTTATTCCTTGTGAAGTTCGATAGCGATGGGAATACATGCATAGGTTCAGAAGCTTTTCCAACAGTTATGGATGTAATACCGAGTGTTGATAGTGTGTCGCCAACTGTCACAATACCACCTTTATCTATATCGGATGTAACACCCACAATAACCATTGTTGATCCAACCGTAACTGTAATATGCACCGATCTCATCTCAGAAACACTGTCGAAACCTATCTCTTTCGAACTTACCGTTTCCCCGAACCCGTTTAATTCATCGTGTGCGATAACTATATCTACGATAAGCGCAACGGTTGAGATATTCGATTTACAGGGGAGATTGGTTTGGAATAAACCCTCCGACTCCGATTACATCGGAGCCACCTCCCTTATTAAGAGAGGCAAACCTGAAGCAGTCCCACTTAATAAGGGGGATGTCGCGAAGCGACAGGGGGTTTCTGCATCGTCTCAGGGGATTATAATCTGGAACCCCAGCGAATCCATCTCCAGTGGCGTGTATCTTGTGCGAGCAACGACAGATGACGGGCAGCAAATTGCAAAACGAATTGTATATTTGAAGTAACAGTTGTATATTTGAGATAAATAATAACAAAGGGGGCGTGAAATGCGAAATACAATTGAAAAGGCGACTTCAGTCGTCTACCGGAGGAAGACCAGCATACTCAAGTACGCTTTCCAAATCATAGTAGTTTGACTATTATCATTGCTGAGATGTGTGCTTCACAAACCAAATTTGCCCGAATAGGAGGGACAAATGAATGAATACACTTTACCAATTCAAAGTGCGGATTGGAAAACCGAAAAACATGTTCCTGTGATCGATGTACAGAAAAAGATCAAAGCTGGGGAACATATTAAAGTTGCTGTATCCGTGGGTAAGGAAATTCCTCATCCGAATACAACCGAGCATCATATAGACTTGATAGTTCTGACTTTCCATCCCGATGGAGAGAAATTTCCATACGAAATAGGCAGATTTGCGTTAGTGTCACATGGCTCGTCTGCAAAAGGTCCGAATACCAGCACTGTGTATTCTGTTCCGGATGTGGTTTGCACATTCAAAACAGAGAAGTCGGGGAACATTCTCGCAATATCGTATTGCAACATTCACGGATTTTGGAGTTCGTCAGTGCATATTGACGTGATGTAAATATAAAAGGTAAATAAGTTATTTCATATTCAAATTAAAAAATTTTCCATTACTGGTTGATTTTTCATTTAATTTCTGTATGTTTTATGTAAATAGTCAAATAATTATAGGAGGTGTATTTTGGGCAACGAAGAACAAATATTCAATGCAATTAAAAATGCAGGGAAACCTGTCAATGCTGGTGATGTCGCTGAATCTACTGGCATTGAAAAAGCAGAAGTTACAAAAATTATTACAAAGCTTAAAAAACAGGGGAAGATCTCATCACCTAAAAGATGTTTCTACACTATTGTAGAATAACTTATACTTGAAAGGAGCAATATGTCAAGTATAAAAGGAACTCTAACAGAAAAGAACCTTCTAACAGCTTTTGCAGGTGAGTCACAAGCGAGAAATCGCTATACTTTTTTCGCCAACAAAGCTAAAAAGGAAGGTTACGAGCAAATTGCGGCTATATTTACCGAGACAGCAGAGCATGAGAGAATGCATGCCCAATTGTTATTCGAATATCTTGAAGGTGGGGAAGTGGAAATTATAGCATCATATCCAGCGGGTGTTATCGGCTCGACCGAGGAAAATCTTGCTGCGTCCGCTGCTGGAGAGAACTATGAAAATACAACCATGTATCCTGAATTCGCTAAAACAGCGCAAGAGGAAGGGTTCTCAAGGATCGCTGCCACTTTTAATAAAATAGCTATTGCAGAGAAATTCCACGAGAGAAGATATATTAAACTTAGGCAAAATATTCTCTCTGGTAATGTTTTCAAGAGGAACGAAACTGTTGTGTGGAAATGCAGGAAATGCGGCTACACTCATACAGGAAACGAAGCTCCAAAGCAATGCCCTAATTGCAGACACCCACAAGCGTATTTCGAGATTATTGACAATAATTATCGATGAGTGAATAATTGAATCGGAAAGATACTTCAAAGTTTTCAAGAGTAATAATATCATTACATTCGATTTCGATCGAGCTTCACATTCCTATATGCAGGATAAAGAAAAATTAACATTCAAATAATAGCTGTTAATGAGCATTATCTTATCGTTAAACTACGCTAAGTAAAGCGAATATGAGTTATTAGGTGAAAGAATTATATCGACAGGACAATTTAGTTCATCGACAAAGTAACAAATAAAGCTAATGATAATAATGAAACAGTGGACTTCAGTCCGTTGCAAAACTAGGGAGGCATGAAATGCGAAATGCAATGCAACAGGCGACTTCAGTCGTCTGCAGGAAGAAGAGCAGCATACTCAAGTATGCTGTCCCAATCATCGTAGTGACTATGTTATTTGCCGGGATGTGCCCAGCGCAGAGCCAATTTGCCCTTGCTGTGGGTGGAGCAGGAGCAGGTGATGATTGGGGCAATTCTGTTGCCCCGACCTCTGACGGAGGATATATTGTAACTGGACGGACAAGGAGTTTTGGCGCCGGAAACTTTGATTTATTCCTTGTCAAGTTTAATTCCTTCGGAGTTTTAACCTGGGCAAGATCTGTGGGAGGAGCACATGCTGATGGAGGGTGTTCTGTTGCTCAGACCTTTGATGAAGGGTATATTGTAATTGGATGGACATGTAGTTTTGGACCCGGAAACGCTACTTTATTTCTTTGCAAATTTAATTCCTCTGGGATTTTGATATGGGCAAAAACTGTGGGTGGAGCAGGTGATGATGGGGGTTTTTCTGTTGCCTTGACCTCTGACAGCGGGTTTATTGTAACTGGATGGACATATAGTTTTGGCGTCGGAGGCCATGATTTATTTCTTATAAAAATTAACTCCTCAGGGGATTTAACCTGGGCGAAAACTGTGGGGCAAATAAATAATCAATGGGGCAATTCTGTTGTCCCGACTTCTGACGGAGGGTATATTGTAACTGGAATTGCAGAAGGTTTTGGCGCTGGAGGCTCTGATTTATTTCTCGTAAAATTTAACTTCTCCGGGGATTTAATTTGGGCAAAAACCGCGGGAGGAGCAAATAGTGATTGTGGCAATTCTGTTGCCCAAACCTCCGACGAAGGGTATATTGTAACTGGATCGACAAGGAGTTTTAGCGCCGGGTACTATGATTTATTTCTTGCCAAATTTGATTCTTCTGGGGATTTAATCTGGGCAAAAACTGTAGGAGGAGCATATAATGATGGGGGTAATTCTGTTGCCCTGACTTCTGACGGAGGGTATATTGTAACTGGATCGACATATAGTTTTGGCACCGGATACTATGATTTATTTCTTGGTAAATTTAATTCCTCCGGGGATTTAACCTGGGCGAAAACTGTAGGAGGAGAGGGAACAAGGAATGATGAAGGTCATTCTGTTACTCCTACCTCCGACGGAGGGTATATTGTAACTGGTGAGACAAAGAGTTTTGGTATCGGAACCTCTGATTTATTTCTTGTCAAATTTAGCTCTTCGGGTGAGATTGGGGATTGTCGTTATCTAGCTGATTGCTTCCCCACAGTAAGTAGACGTTTTTTAAGTAGTGTCTCAGCAAGTTCCCTCATCACTACCCCAAGCTTGGCGGCAGTTAGTTGTAGCCCAACAGTAACCAGTCTATCACCAACCGTAACAGAGATATGCCCAGAATTAATCTCAGAACCACTGTCGAAACCGAACTCGTTCGAACTTACCGTTTCCCCGAACCCATTCAATTCATCGTGCGCGATAGCTACACCTGCATGCGCAACGGTGGAGATATTCGATTTGCAGGGGAGATTAGTTTGGAATAAACCCTCCGACTCCGAAAATGTCGGAGCCACCTCCCTTATTAAGGGAGGCAAACCAGATGAAGTCCCACTTAATAAGGGGGATGTCGCAAAGCGACAGGGGGTTTCTACATCAGCTCAGGGGGTTTATATCTGGAACCCTTGCGAAACAATCTCCAGCGGTGTCTATCTCGTGCGAGCAACGACAGTGGTTGGGCAAATAACGAAGCGAATTGTGTATTTGAAGTAACGGTTGTATATTTGAGATAGTATATAACAAGGAGGTATGAATTGAGAATCGCACCGTTAAACAAAGGAGCTTGCTCCCTTATCCACATCGTAAAAGTAGCCTTTATAATTTTGCTTTTTGAGGGAGTTTGTTTCGCAGCAACTATATCAGGTAAAATAGTTGATTCTCAAGGTAAGAATGTTAAGAGTGTAAATATTTTGATTCAAAGCACAAGATTGGGCACTTCAACAGACGGGAATGGAAAGTTTATCTTACGAAATGTTGGTGGTGAAAAAGTAACCTTAATTTTTTCGCACGTATCGTATAAAACATCGAGCATGGATATTGAAATCAGCGACAGCGATGCGAATATAGATATCGGAACTATTGCCTTCTCAGAAAGTTTGCCTATCGTTGCAGATCCGATTCTGATAACAGCCACACGCACTTTTCACCGCATGAAGGATTCACCGACCAAAATCAGCGTTATTGGTCATGATGAACTCGAGAGTGGAAAAATAGAATCTGTGGCTGAGGCGTTACAATGGATACCTGGTGTCAACATATCTGGTGGGGCACCCGGTGGAGCAACTAACAGATTCACGATGCTCTTCCAGGGATTGCCTGCACAATACAGCCTTGTGCTATATGATGGACGTAAACTCATCTCTGAGCATATTCACACCGGAGTAAATCTAAACATGATTCCCGCAAGCAATGTTGACCGTCTCGAAGTAATGCCCGGAGCTGCATCAGCGCAATATGGTGCTGAAGCAATAGGAGGTGTCCTGAATATTATCCCTATTGCACCCGGACAAGGACCCTTGATTAATGCAGTGTATACATACGGAACATACAATACACATAAAATTAGTCTTTGTAACAGTAAGCATGTTAGCGACAGGCTTGCATACAACATCTCTGTAGACTTAAACAGTACTCACGGTAGTGAAGGTGAGGAACACGGTAGTAAAACACGCTATCCAGTGGGATTCCAGCGATGGAATGTTTTATTCCAGAGCAAAGTTTTTTTTTCAAACCGCTTAATTGGCAACATTGATTATTACCATACACAGAATGTAAACTACAAGGATAAATACGAGATTGAGGATAATAATCTCGATGTAAAATCGGGAGATCGACTTATAAATCCCTCCATGGAGTTGATATTATTCGGAGCACGGTCATCAACCCGTATCAATTCATACCTGATGGACTTTGAATATGAACTTAAAAACACAGTGAACCGCAAGTGGATTACAGAGGTGGAGCAAATTTTCTCCATCAAGAAGAACACCACAGTTCTTTTCGGGTTGAATTCGGAATACCAGAGCTTTGTACGGAAGGCAACGTCGGAACATGAACGCTGGGCTTTCGGTGCATACACTCAAGCTGAAATCACCTTCGCAAACCGACTGATGACGCTCGTCTCCGCTCGTTTCGACAATACTGAAGGTGTCGGTAACGTATTCAATCCAAAAGTTAGCTTTTCATATACCGCTTCACCCGACGTTCGCATCAAAGCCTCTACGGGTACGGGTCTGAAAGTGCCATCCCTGCAGGAACTTTATGAGTATCACTATGACCACGGACGTATAGTGGATGGCGTTCCGGGGCAATATTACCGCGATGGAAATCCCGATCTGGAGCCTGAGAAATCCTTAAACATGTCCATATCCGCTGAATGGTTCGCTACCGAGGATCTCTATGTCAGCATTACAAGTTACAGGAACAATCTCACAGATATGATAGAACCGATCTTCATCGGTGTCGAGGAAGATACTGTCAACTTCGAGCCGTATGACATATTCCATCGAGAAAACATATCATCGGCATACACTCAGGGTATTCAATTTGACGTGATTGTGCGCCCTGTAAAATTTTTCCGAGTGGGATTCAATTATGCCTTCATGGACTCGAAGAATGAGGAGTATGACACACGCCTCGCCTTTTCACCAACGCATAGCTTCAACCTTCACGGTGGAATCGAAATCCCCACCGGCAATTTCACTGTCGGTGCATTTGCAGGATATACTTACTCTATGGAACGTTATTACTACGATACTAAGGAATGGAAGGAGAAGCGTCTCGATGATTACAAAATGCTTAATAGCAATATATCCTTGACCTATCGTGATATGATTGAGTTTTATGTATCAGGCAACAACCTGCTCAACTTGGAGTTGACAACTTATGAGGAAGGCAAGCAGGCGACAGGTGGTGGCAGGTATCTATCTGCAGGTGTCAGGATAAGATATTAAGGTCTGGGTAACGAGGAAGAATAAACAACAAATAACAAGGCGAATTGTCTATTTGAAATAACAAAGATGAAACAGCGGACTTCAGTCGTCTACCGAAATAAGACCAGCATACTAAAGTATGCAGTCCTAATCATAGTAGTAACTATGTTATTTGTCGGGTTGTGCAGAGCGTAACATATTATCAACTCATAACAGAGCATTAAGATATAATCACATAAACGCATATAAAACATTATGTTACATGAATCGATTTTGTAAATATAGCGGATACTAATTCTAACATTCGCTACTACGATTTTCAGTTTTACGATTTCAAAACATGTGTTGTTGAGTAAGATGTCCTTGAATAGGCTAAACTTGGAAAATCGTTAGGTCAATAAATTTTTTGATAAAATAACTTGAACATCAATTTTTGATGCATATTATATTTAAATACAATTTAAAATTAACAATAATTATTTAGGGGTGTGCTGTGGGTTTTTAAAAGCCGCCTTGCCTGTCCTACCTGCAGCTTACTCCTATTTTTTTCATTCTTTCGTAATAATCTACGCTTTGATCTCAAACGAAATCTTAAAATGAAAATTTTATTTATATTGGTAAAATGGCGAAGATGTTAATTGTTTTGCGGAGTTAAATTTACATTCTCTCACACAATTTATTTAATGAAGGTGTTTATACTCATCACCCTAAATCCAGAAAACACCCCCTCATCCTAAATCCTTCTCCCCAAGGAGAAGTACTTAAAAGCCTCAAGCTCGATGCTCCACTCTCCTTAGGAAAATGGGTTGGGGGTAAATGAATTGGCCAAAAAATTCAAGGGTCAGAGAAGATTGTAGATACCGATCTTGATGATTTTTAGTAAAACCCTAATCTGCATTATTCATGCTGATAATTCATTAAAAAAATAATTCAAATTAATACTCCTCGATGAAACATCTTTCCTTGCGTTCGTAATAGGATAATGCATTAGATAACGAATCTATAACGCCGAATCCAAAATACGGGTCTTCACCGTACATAAACACGATTCTAAACGGCTCAAAATCCGGTGCTAATCCGTCTCGGTCACAGTCCATAATTTCACCATCCGTCGAATAAATATGAGGACCAATTTCAAGCGTATAAATCATGTTCGATACAAGGGGCCAGGGATCGAACCGCAAAACCATAAATGAAATTTCATCATCATAGGTTATATCATCATCGTAGATCAATGGTATACCATTTACATCGGTAAGCGATACACCACCGTATAGACTTGTTCGAAAAACTTTCTCACTGAAAATAACAGATATAGCATAAACATACCCAGAGAACGATTCATAATCTTCCAAAAGGTTCACATCGTAAACCTGAAGCATACTTCCTGTCCAGAAATCTTGATGGAATGGTGGTAATGGTGCATCTCCTTCGTCAGTTATTCCCTCGCCAATTTCAAATCTATATTCTGTGCTATCCAGCAAAGGTTGATCCGGTACAAACATAATCCGCTTGCCACCATAATAAATTGATCCTGAAACAGGTTCCCAAGTGTTATAATCAAGAAGCCGTACATTATCACTTGTTATACCGGAAAGTTGTCCTCGATCGAGCCTTAGCGATACCTTAAGACGTATGCATCTTCTAACATTTTCCACGCCAAAATTTGTGCATTCTACCCTCGGATCATGACTTTCAGGACCGCATCCGAAAAAAATGCATGTGAAAATCGCAATTAATGCACAAAATCTATATCCGCACCGCATTTCGAACACTTCCTTTCTTCTGTTATTCCAACTTTTTTCGTAAAATAATATGTTCTACTAATCAGCATATTTCCGCAGACTGGACAATTTGTATCCTCAAAACCGGGAAGTTTTATATTGCCTATATAAACGAATTTCAGCTTTTCCTGTGCTATTTTTGCAGCTCGCAAAAGCGTTTTCTCTGGTGTTATAGGATTATCCATTTTATAGTATGGATGATACCGTGAAAAATGCAACGGGATTGTTGGGTTAACAGAAGCTACGAAATCCACAAGTTTATGTATATGTTCATCAGAATCGTTAATTCCGGGAATAATTAAATTCGTAACCTCGACGAATAACCGCTCCGAACATTTTTTTATTGTATTAAGCACTGGTGCCAGTGTACCACCCATATATTTCTTATAATCCTCATCAAACATAGATTTCAAATCAATATTAACAGCATCGAGATAATTTAACAATTCATCCAACGGTTCAGAATTTATGTATCCATTTGTTACAGCAACCATAGAAAGACCTTTCGGCTTGCCTATCAGAGCGACATCGACAATATACTCGAGCCATATAAGCGGTTCAGTATATGTAAACGCTACACCCACAGATTTTTCTCGTAAAGCCATATTCACAAGGTTTTCAGGCGAAATAAACCGAGTAATAACCTTTTTCTGTGAGATCTGCCAGTTCTGACACCACATGCACTTTAGGTTGCAGCCATTGGGTCCCACGGATAGTATCGAACTGCCTGGCTTGAAATGAAAAAGAGGCTTCTTTTCTATTGGATCCATTGTTAGACTTATTGTATGACCATATCCAGATGCAATAAGTTCGCCGTTTACATTTTTTCTCACCATACATATTCCGAATTTTCCGTTGTTTATCACACAACCGTGAGGACAAAGCGTACATTTTATTCTATCTTCTTCCATCGATTCCCAATATCGAGCTTTTACATTAGTTCGATTATCCACATCCACCACCTCCTACAAAATACTTTAAAGGCTTAATAATATACTAATTTGAAACTTGTTCTTGTGCAACACTAAAAAAATTGTATGATTCTCAATGAAAAATGTGAAGCATAAAAAATTTAGGAGCACATTTGTACTCCCGAACAAAGTCAGCGGCTTTGCTTGGCATTGAAGCCTATATAGTTGATGTTGAAGTCGATATTGCCTATAAAATTCCTGCATTCTTCGTTGTGGGATTGCCAGATAACGCTGTACGAGAAAGCCGAGAAAGAGTTACTTCAGCGATAAAAAACTCCGGATTCCCATTTCCACAAAATAGAATAACCGTTAATCTCGCACCAGCGGACATCCGCAAGGAAGGCAGTGCGTTCGATCTACCAATTGCAATCGCGATTATTCAAGCTGCCCAATCTATTCGAACTAACCAAAGAGATGAGTTCGTTATGGTAGGAGAACTCAACCTCGATGGCTCAATAACAAAAATAAGAGGAGCTCTTCCAATCGCTATGGCAGCCAAAAAAGCAGGCTTTGAAAACCTAATTATACCAAAGGACAATATCAAGGAAGCTGCCATTGTGGGTATATCTTGCTATCCTGTTGAAAAGTTGACCGAAGTGGTGGATATTTTAGAGGGCA
>CAZLTJ010000041.1:0-5337 GCA_964562425.1 uncultured bacterium | reverse complement strand
ATATCTTGCTATCCTGTTGAAAAGTTGACCGAAGTGGTGGATATTTTAGAGGGCACAAGCATAATTCAGCCATACAAACTTAATATGAGAGAAATATTTGAACAGGGTGTGAATAATACATATCTCGACTTCGCCGATGTTCGCGGTCAGGAGCATGTTAAACGTGCACTGGAGATTGCAGCCGCTGGCTCACATAACTTGCTTATGATAGGACCACCCGGCTCAGGAAAAACTATGTTGGCTCGAAGATTCCCAGGAATACTGCCGCCTATGACACTTAACGAGGCACTTGAAGCAACGAAAATTCACTCTGTAGCTGGTCTTCTACTCAGTGATACTGCAATTCTCACAAGCAGGCCATTCCGATCCCCTCATCATACGATTTCTTACGCTGGCCTTGTCGGTGGTGGTGCTTATCCAAAGCCGGGTGAAGTATCGTTATCGCACCATGGAGTTCTGTTTCTGGATGAGCTACCGGAGTTTCAACGAAATGTGCTTGAAGTTATGAGGCAACCTATGGAGGATGGTACCGTTACAATTTCTCGTGCCGCTATTACACTATCTTATCCAGCTTTGTTTACATTAGTTGCAGCGATGAATCCGTGCCCATGTGGATATTTCGGAGACCCGTATCATCGATGCTTATGTTCCTTAACTCAGGTTAAAAACTACCGAGCAAAGGTTTCTGGTCCGCTTCTGGACAGGATAGACATGCATATCGAGGTTCCGTCGGTGCCATACAAAAAACTAACCGGCGAAAAGACCGGCGAATGCACTGAAAGAATAAGAATGAGAGTTGTTGCTGCACGAAATAAGCAACAGACTCGCTTTAAGGGCATTAGAAATGTCTATGCAAATGCACACATGAATACTAAGATGATTCGAGAACATTGTATACTTAACCCAGAGAGCCAGGATATAATAAAAATGGCAATGACAAAACTTGGTCTTTCAGCGCGAGCATACGATCGCATACTTAAACTTTCCCGAACAATTGCCGATCTCGAGGATTCTGATGAAATAAAATCGCATCATGTTGCCGAAGCCGTTCAATATCGCGCTTTGGATCGTGAATTATGGTAACTTTAGATTAATAAGGTAAAGTTAATTCATCCTACCCATATCGACTATAATCGGAGTACATTCATCCACTCATGCTAAATCCTTCTCTGTATCCCACTCATGCTAAATCCTTTTCCCCTAAGGAAAAGATTAAAAGGAAGATTAGTAATTTTTATATTTGGTTTATTTTAATGTTACATGATGTGAAAAAGAAAAAAAATAATATTTTCTTAAAAAACGCATTTTATAATTGTAATTCGTCAGAATATGTATATGTATATAATATGATTTATAAGATGTTAAATATTATTTGCAAAAAAAGGAGGTTCTCATGAGAATTGCAAAATTTGCTTTATTGATGATAATCATAGCTAGTGGTGTTATTTTCGGTCAGGCACCGGATTCAATAAGCACAACGATAATTAGGTCCACTGTTCCAGATCTCACAGACAGTGTAATAAGAATAATGAGCAGAAGTCGTTTAGGGGCTTTTGATCCTATATCAAGAACAAGAAGAGCAGCATTAGATGGTGATAAAATTAACTTAGGTTGTCGAGCAAGAGCTCTTGATATAGACGGTAATGTGGCTTACATAATTTGCACCGATAGAATTATTTCAGTGGATATTACTAATCTTGATAGTCTTGTTATTCTTGATTCCTGTTATGTAGGCACGGAATTGACAGATATTGAAGTTCGAGGAAATTTTGCATTTGTTACAAGGGTTGTATCTGGTAAACTAAGAGAACCAAGAGGTGGTCTAATATTATTATTTAACATTGCTAAGCCTGGAAGTATTTGGTTGGCAGATACAGTATTCTCATCATCAGGACTTGAATTTAGGGCAATAGATTTAGAAGGAAATATCGCCTATATCGCCACTAGTGACGGATTGCTTTCGGTGGATATAAAGGATCCTACCAATGGGGACTCTTTGGGGTTCGCTTCTGGGAGTAGGTCTAGCAAAGATATAATTGTAGATGGAGATGTCGCCTATGTTTCGGGTGGTTGGATTGCTGTATTTGATGTTACCAATCCTAGAGGGCTTAACCTAATATGTAGTTTTGATAGCCAAAATCAAATCTGGAGCATGGCTATAGACGGAGATTATTTATTTGCTGCATATTACTATTGGGGATTTAAGATTTATGATATAACTCGAACGGATACAATACCTACATTACTTCATTCCGAGCCTCTACCCGGTGATGAACATCCAGAAGGAATTATTGCAATGGGAGATTGGCTTTACGTATTAAGTTCATCTGATTATAATTCTGGGATATTCAGAGGTTACGATATAACCAATCCATCATCACCAGATTACGTTATAGGAGTTAGTTTCCCTGACCTTCATCTTTTTCGCTCACACAAACATGGCGAGACATGGATTTTGAGCGTAGGAGATACTATGGGTACACTAAGATCAATTCGAGTGGCAGTTATTGATGAGGATTTATTTACTGAAGATATTATTTATACAGATATACCTTATATTCCGGAAAAAAAAGCTATACCACCAAGTCAAGTTAAGGTTCGTGGTAACTATGCAGCTGTTGTAGATAGTCTTGGTATGTGGTGGATTAATATTACTAATCCTACAGCACAATATTGGACTGACTATGGTTGGAGAGAAGAAGATTATCAAACTATTTTTTATGGTCTTGATTGGGTGGGAAATTATGTATATCTTACTTCTTCAGCTTTCTTGGATAGCACAAAAGGTGGTCTATGGATTTTGGATGCAGATACACCAGGTGTTGCACCATCCTGTACCTCTCATGCAAGACCTGATAGTATACAATATTCTTACCATCATGGAACTATTGGCGAAGTTGAAGTTGAAGGGAATGTAGCTTATGTGTTTGGGTTAGATGATAATCCTTGGACACCAGACACTTTCTTATGGCTGTATTTAGATTCATATAATATTGCAAACCCAATTGTACCAAATTCTATGTATAGCATGAAACCTTTGAGTAGCAGTTATATTAATACTCCAGTTTTCTGGAATCAAAGATTTGGAGTTTTAGAAGATATTTGAGATACATTATATTCATCTTTTCGAATGGTACCTTACAATCCTTTTCTTTATTATACTACATTAACTTGGCGAGAGAATCACATTTTTCTTTATAATATAATTCTACCCGAAAGTCTTCGCACTTTTTTAGGAACTGATAGCGTTGTAATTGGTTATAGTAATGATCCAGATGACATGGGTGGAGACATTGATGTTGAAGGGAATATTCTTTTTTCTACTATAAGTCCACATCATTATGAGGGCCCACCAATTCCTAATAACACATATGGTCTTGCGATTATGAAATACTTAATTGAGAATTCCAAAGGACCCAATCCAACAGGATTACCTTTTAAAAACTCTATACCCATTGATTGGAAATACCTTTGGTTTAATACTGGTCACGCTTTATTTACAGATGGTCCTCATCCACTTGATTTAATCGTTGATGGAGATAATGCATTTGTATCTGCTGGTGATATTGATTTTAATCCTCGGGAAGGTCTCTGGTGGATTGGAGTCCAGGATACATCAGATGTTGATACTGCATTTATTGCTTATTTTGAAAGAACTGTAATTGGTTCAGATACTGTATGTGGTGCCAAGATAAATGGAATGGACATATCTGGTGACTATTTATTTGCAGTTGGTACTTATTCTGATGATTTGCTTTATCAACATCGATTCTGGACAATAAAAGTATATAAAAGGAATCATAGTGAATAATTTGTTACTAACAATATATAGCATGAAAAAACTTTTAAAAGGAGAAATAATCATGAAACAGGTTATAATTTATATTTTCCTATTGTCATTTTTATCCGTTTTATTTTCCCAACCCACAGTTGAACTCTTAAATCCAGTTAGTCTCCCGATAATGGCTGAGAATTCTGAAAAATTCCTCGATAGCTTTTGGATTCAACATGGTATACGTTCACCTCTATACAAAGAATACGACACATGCTTTTTCGTAACAAAACCGTATTTAGTTTTAGATTGTACAACATCTGCAAGACTAAGAATAACATCGGATCATGGATATTCTTTTCTAAAAGAGATAATACCTTTACATGGCGATCATCCTTGTGACTCATGTCCAGTACTTGGTCAATGGGAATGGTTTCCAGGTTTTATGGGCTACCCGTATATATATAACTGGATGTTCGTTGGTGAGCCAAGTAACATTTGGGCTGTTCCCGACAGTCATTTTCTTCTTGTTGGTTATTGGGGACGTGACACCGTTTATGCAGAAGTATGTCCTTCGTATGTTGAAACTCTTTCAACTGGGATGTGGGACATAATATTGCCAACTTGGGCATGCACAATCCGGTATGATGCTTGGCCTAGTGGAATGAAGGCTGGGAATATGTTTGACAGGCATTTAGAAGAATTAATATTTGCACCTATTTGCGATACTCTTGACAATTGTACCGATTGGCTCCTATACAGCTATTGTTGGTTTCCTGAAATGACAATCACTCATCCTAATTTCACTGATACATTCGGAATAGAAAAATTCTATCCCATAAATCCTCAAGTAATAGCAGATTACCACTATCCCATAAATCACATTAAAGACCCGGATTCAATATACACAAATATCTGCTCCGGAGGATGCGGTGATTCAATAAAGTATGATAATCGCTTCCATTTTCTTGTTGACTCTACAACTGCATGGATGATAATTAGCTGGGATACTAGCAAAGATACAATACATTACGGCGATCCGGGAACATTCTGGTTTAAACCGGAGGGCTTTACAATTCCCTGGCGTCGATTTGGTATATTAATCGATAGTACAGATATTCCAGTTGATTATTCAGGATTAGTGAATGTTTGTTTAATGGATGTAACCAACGAACCGGTGATAAGGTATGGCGAACCAATGCATTTAAATCCCAGAAGTGTTGATCATTTTAGAACATATACAGTAAGTCTTTATGTTTTTTCCAATTGCTTTCCTAATCCACCGGAACCGGTGTGTTGGGAGTTTATAATTGGCGAGCATTTAACCGAGTATGACAGAGATGAATTATCTATGACAGCTTTGGATGTCAATACAATTATAACCGACAATTTCACGTTAAGCTATGCGCTCACAGGCTCTGGCGAACTGGCAATTTACGATATTATGGGACATATGGTCTGGCGGAAAGTAGTTACCGGTTCAGGCAGCGAGAAGATCGAATGCACAGAATGGCGAAGTGGCTTGTATTTCGCAAAGATAAGAGCGGATGGAGACAGAATTGTGA
>CAZLTJ010000040.1:0-19719 GCA_964562425.1 uncultured bacterium | reverse complement strand
ATACTAAAATGCTTGTTTCTGGATTGGTCATAATTCTACTGTTGTTGGTTCTGCTTGGATTGAGGATCGATTGTAGAAAAATCCAATCGGCAAAAATTAATCGACTTAATAGAATTCAAGATTTATTGCATTTTTTCGACACACTTGTTGCAAACACCACCGGTTCTGATGCAGACAATTTAGCTTACAGAAGCCACAGTATATGGGAACTATCGACTTCAATGGCAGAACAATTGGCAGCTTTTCATTTGTTAGTGGGTACATCAAGAATAATTATATCCGAGAACCTAACCGATAGGGAAAAATTAACTGAAGAACTTACAGCAAAAAAAGAGACAGTTACAGAAAGTATTATACAATTAAAACAAACTGTAACTAAAGCTCGTTTCGCAAGGATTTTTCAAAATATTAAAGTTGAAAGCATATCACCACAGTCTATCGATGACGCAAAAGTGATTCTTTTAAAACGTTATAAAGATAAATTTTACAGCACCTCATAAAAAAATGGGTTTATAAAAATAAATGGATATTTATATAAAAAATCGATAGTAAATTTATCAACCTGTGATTATGGACATAGAACTTGTTAAACATATAGCTAAGTTAGCGAAACTTAATTTCGAGGGTGAAGAACTTGAAAAATTCACTCTTCAATTCAATCAGATAATTGAATTTGTTGAAAAAGTCAACCAACTTCCAACTGATAAAATAGAACCTATGACTTCTCCCTTACCGGAAAATGTCATGCTTCGTGAGGATGTAACTGGCAAAACCTTAGATAACGCTACGGAAAATGGACCTGATGTTCGAGACGGACTATTTGCAGTTCCTAAGGTTATTTAACAACCTAAGAATTCGAGATGAATTTTTCACAATTCCAAGATTATTTAATAGAAATTAATAGATAACTTCAATTCGAATTATACTTGCTTAGCTTTCGATCCGTTCCCAGTTGTATGGAATGTTATTCTCGTATGGATCGAGACGAAATTCATCCGGGTTCTCATAATTATACGGATGAGTAGGTATGTTGACAATTAATGCTTCTTTCGCACCTATTCCTTTCCAACCGTGATACACACCCGGTGGAACATGAATCAACATAGGATTGTGCTCACCGATAAAATACTCAACTATTTCGCCATAAGTTGAAGAATCCTTGCGAGCATCGAAAAGTGCAACACGGATCATCCCACTAACACATGCAAAATTATCCGATTGGACTCTGTGAAAATGCCACGCTTTTACAACATCGGGATAAGTAGTCGTTACATAGACCTGCCCGAATTGCTTGAAAATTTCATCGTCGTTGCGCAAAATCTCCATAAGTCTTCCACGTTCATCGGGAATAACTCTAAGTTTTTTAATAACAACTCCGTTAATCATTCGCTCTCCAACTATTTAGACTTAATAATTTTCACTTCTTTAATTAATACTGGTGTAAGCGGTTTGTCTCTCTGGTCTCTTTCAACCGCAGCGATCTTCTGAGCAACATCCATACCTTTAGTTACGTATCCGAAAACAGTATATCCTCCCCTATCAAGGTTTGGCAACGGTTTAAGTGCAATGTAGAATTGACTACCCGAGGAAGCTTTCTGAGGGTTAACTTGATCACCTATTCGAGCCGTTGCCACAGCACCCAAATTATGTGGAAGTTTTATCTCTGCGGGAATTGTATATCCCGGTCCTCCAGTTCCATCACCTTTGGGGTCACCACCCTGAATTACAAATCCTGGAATAACACGGTGAAAAACTAACCCATTATAAAATCCTTCACTAGTCAGTTTAAGGAAATTCATAACTGTTTTTGGAGCAGTATCGGGTCGTAATTCTATTTCAATGTCTCCCATACTGGTAACCAGAAGAACAACTGGTCTTGCATCTGCACTAAGTTCACCTGTGTCCACTTTTTTCTTTTCTCCTTCTTTGCATCCTCCGATTAGAGTTGTTATTAAAACAACTGTTAGAAGCAATACAGGTATAAAACATCGTCTCATAATTCCTCCTTACCTTTTCTTTTTTCTATTGAGAATGATCCAAGTTTTTGATGCGTTAGCTTTTTTAAACTGATGCTGCCTGAGTTCTAAATATTCCTTAGGAATTATTAGTTTGTCAATTATATAGTTTTGTTCATCAACAATCATCATATTCTCATCTTTATCATACGTAAAATTTAAGTTATACCATGCCGAGTCTATCTTCGAACTAACATTTTCAGGAACAAATGACGGCTTGAATGCGTCGGGTAATTTAATTTTCCAGACTCTATGCATTACTGCCGGTTCACCATACCACATTGGCGTCTTTCTCTCTGGTAGACTAACCCAACCGGTTGAATATAATAACTGTGGAAGCTGCAATGCCATAAGCTTACCACCCGCGGATTGTGCCAACTGTGGCGCTTCGACCTGCAATTCTGTCTTTACGATAGAATCCAAGGCTCCAATACCAATAAGCTCATACTTTATGAGTTTGCTCCCGGGATGTATATCTCCCGCTCGAGTTTCGAAATCCTTGTCAATTACGTCCTTTCGCATTTCTCTAAACGATCTCATACCACTGGATCCCGACTGTCCATAGATTCTTGTAATTGTTAATTCGCCGTCGCCATTTTCGAAAAGCTCGATTTCTAAAGTATCTACATTGCCAAACAGTTCAATATCTGCTTTGGGCATAACTGCGATATTAGCATAATCGGGAGAAACCCATACTGCCTTCACTTTTGAGAAATACGACGGTATTACATCAAGTGGATAGTAATTGAAATGCGGAAATCCTATTATTGTATCGTTGTCGCCAAGAATCATATAGATAGCTGTACTTGTAAATGCATCTAACACGGGAATCTTGTCTATGGCAACCTGATTATGTTCATTGGACAGATACAGAATCCCTGCCTCAAGTTCCGCACGTCCTAACATATATACGCCCAACGCACATAGGTCCAAGGAATTTGCATTCCCATCAGTGAATATTTCTGAAACCTTACGGGGGAAATAACGGCTAGCTGAGATACTTACAGGTACATTTCTCACCGATAAGCTCAAATACTCATAAATTCTATGAGCTTTCTTAAGAGGATCGCTGATTCCTGTTAATAATGAATCCACGAATTTATCTAACCGAGATGAGCCATCAAACGATGATTTTAATGAATCTTTAAGTGCTTTCGCTAATTCTTTTGGATCGATTTTATATCCGAACCAGATAGAGGGATTGAATTCCACTGGAGGAGCAACATTGTATTCGTTTACGTATGGCAAAATGCTATCGATTTTCCACGTTAATGTAATTCGTCCATTATGGATCTCTTTCTGTGGAAGGTCATATAAAAGGCCAGTGTTTGTGGGATCGTTTTGAAAATATTCGAAGCCATTTCCTAAAGTATTTTCTGGAACTGTAACAGATACGATTTTATTGTAAACCGGTTCATCTGATGCAAAAGTTACTCCTTCAAAAATTGGATGAACAAGATCGGTTGTCTCAAAGATTCTGTGAAATTGAAGATCAAGTACAGAACCAACAGCAAGCTGCGGCGGAGCCAATCGAACGGTTTTAAGTTGATTATATTGAGAATAATATCCGTAAGGTTCCCCAAATTCAACTGCTGCATCATCAACATGAAAAATTTGCCCCATAGGTGAAATCGTTCTACAAAAATCAATATCACCTTTCTGCCAAGTGTTTAAATAACCAATACTTTTTAATGCATTAACACGCTTGCCTCTTTCGTTAAGAATAACTCTAATAATTCGAATAGTTTCTTTAATTTTGCCATCTGATTGTAATTCGAAGTTGGATCTGTAGTATAAAGTTATGTGGGATGCTTCGGGGAATTTGGTTAGAACATAATCTTTTCTATCGAGAGCATCGAGAAGAATCTGGTCTGTAATATCATCGACAGTTTCCCATTCGTCGTTCTCTCTGGGGTGAGTCATGGTCATTCTAATTACATTCTCTCGAGGAAATTTCTTTACGCCTTCTCGCGTGTCGATAATAATTACTTTCTTTTTTATCTCCTCGACATTTCCTCTGATCTCTTCGCCATCCTTCATATACAGTACATCTCTGTATGCAGTTCCAAAAAGAATGGCAAAAGCAATTAAGACAACGAGTATTATTCTTCTCATGACTCCTCCATAAATTAATAATTATTTTTTAACTCAGAAATTTTCTCGACAGCTAATTTTTTATAAACCTTATTAATTGGCGTATTAGGTTTTTTTTGAATTATTTTCAAAGTTCGTAATGCTCCCGTAATATCCCCAGAATAGATCCTTTGAATCGCAAATTCATAAGCAAACATAGCATTATCTTCGTTCAGAGTAATAGCTTTTTTAAAATGCTGCAAAGCCTTTTCGTCTTTTGCATCACTTAACCCTTCAGGTTTACGCTTTAGAATGGATATCTGCGAAACATTTCTATGCCATAACCCATATATAAAATTAGCATTTGCATTGTCTCTGTCCAGCGATAAAGTATAATCTAGTTCTTCTTTAATTCTTCTCAGCATAGAAAATTCGCTCCAGTTGCAGGTGCATATAGACAAAAAAACCAAATTCCATGCAAGTTCAACATGAGAAGATGGATCGTTAAGCTCAGATCTTAACGAACGCGTAATGTAATCGTTTGCTATTTTGAATGTATCTAGAATAGCTTTGTTGTCCGAAATCTCAGGAGCGATTCGGTTCAACGCTGCGCCTATCCGCCACAGTACTTCGGGTGATTCGGGATTCTGCGATTCTGCGGCAAGGTAATTCTTTAATGCATCCCTATATTCACCTCTTCTTAAAAAATGATCCCCTGCTCTAATTCTTTCCTTAATCGATGCTGCGGCAACAATCGAAACAATCAGAAGGAATATACACCAAAATTTCAGTTTAATAATCCAACCTCCAAAATACTCAAACCAAACCTAATTATTAGAAACACTTATGTCAAGTGAGGGATATGCATTAGTGTAATTTAGATGGATTAAATTATTTTCAAATTTTGAATGCAAATCAATGTATTTTATGCAATCCAAAGAATTCATTTAGAAATTTCAATTTTCTTTTTTAATTATTTTCGCAAGTACAATCGAGGTTAATTCGATTTCACAATCATATAAGAAATCTTACATAGTATGGGAAAACTTCATTAAACCAATTTTATAGAAGAATTGTTATTTCCGCAAACCTTACATTTTATTTCTATAAATCGATTTGAATTATCATTCTCTGCCATCCTCAATCGTTCCAAATAACATATTAACAAGCGGTGGTCTTGTCGTTGGTATGAGTACATCCTCCAATTTCAAGTTAAGATATCTCGCAAGCTCCGCTCGTATAAGAGGGATGCATGTTCTGCCCTGACAAGGACCCATTCCAACACGAAGATAACGTTTTAATTCTTCGAATTCAGTGTAACCTTTCTCTATAGCTTCTCTTAACTCGGATCGAGTTATGTCCTCACATCGACAGATAACTACATCTTTTGGATCAGGAAACATAAATCTCCCATAGTCATCCTAAATTTATTAATCCTGCTTATGCTTTTCAATTTCCACTTCAAGCCACTCAACAGCTTTATCACCGAGCATAAGCTCTTCTATTTCATCTGGATTCTCTATTTTAATCTTCATAATCCAGTTTTCATATGGGTCCTCATTAACAATTGCAGGATCATCGTCCACATCCTCATTAATCTCAGTAATTTCACCAGTTACTGGAGCTATAAGTTTACCGACCCATTTACCTGTTTCCACTGTTCCAATACGCTCGTCTTTGCTAACATCATCTCCTTCGGATGGCATATCTATATAAGAGATCTCGCCAGCGAGTTTACAGTAGAAATCGTTTAATCCCACAATAGCTATTCCTTCTTCAACTTTAATCCATGTAAATTCTGGATGATAATATAGTTCTTCTCTATGATCATATCCTTTAACGTCCATTGCTCCCCCCTTTAAATTTAATTTAATATCCAAAAATGAAACGGAGTGCTCTCATTGTCAAATGGATTTTTTTCTATATGTCCAGAAATGATTAATCACGAAATTAACAATCGAACCTAAGATAATACCCGTCAAATTTGCAATAAGATAGTTTACATTGAAAAATCTGTCGAGTATAAGAAGCACTGGATAGTTAATTCCGAATGCTGTTCCCGCAATGGATAAGTTATATCTCCACAATCTCCCCAAAAATGAACGACTATGTCTATCTCCCCAGGTCCAAATATCATTCAAAACGAAATTCGAAAGTATCGACATCTCAATAGCTATCGGGGATGCAATAGCAACATCCAAACCTATAAAAGATTTCAGTATCCACAGTAATCCCATATTAACAATCACTCCGCTTGCACCAACCATTGCAAATCGCGGAAATCGAAATAAAAAATCGTTGTCTAATTTGGTCACAGTTATTTCTTCTCGATTGTAAAATTTTAATTGCATCAAAACATTACAAGCAAATTTATAATTAAAAGTAATATAGACAAACTTTTTGAATTGAATGAAGTTCTATCTTAAAAATTTCGGTTGCAGACTCAACCAATCAGAGGGTGATTCTATTGCGGAGTCGTTGCTATGCGAAGGTTTCGTTCGATCAAATTTAGAGTATGCGGAATTGGTCGTTGTTAACGGTTGCACAGTAACTGCACGTGCCGATCAAAAGCTTCGGCAGTTTGTTAGAGCAGTCCGTCGAATAAACGATAACGCAAGGATTGTCTTGCTTGGATGCACTTCTCAGGCTATCTGTAATGGACTTTTGAAGGAAATTCCAGAAGTAGAAACTGTTGAAAATCAGTATCGCTATTGCCTCCAAAAGTATTTTAAAGGTGAAAAGTCAATTCCTAAAAATGACTTTCCAGAAATTAACGGGTTAGGCATCACTCGAACTAGAGCATGGGTAAAAATTCAGGACGGGTGCAATCGATTTTGCTCATATTGCATCGTTCCGCTGCTCAGGGGAAAATCTCGCTCAAGGTCATCTTCTAAAATTATTGAGCAAATCAGAAAATTACATCTAAGTGGGTTTTCCGAAATTGTATTGACAGGAGTCGACATAGGTGACTGGCGAGAAAGCGGAGAGACTTTATCAAGTCTCATAAAAACAATTCTTCAAAAAACCGATTTGCCACTACTAAGGTTATCCTCGTTAGAACCACCGGGATTGACAAGTAAACTTATAGAACTCATAAGCTCAGAACCTCGAATTGCTGCTCACCTTCACATTCCAATACAATCAGGCAGCAAAAAGGTTCTTGCGGCAATGAAAAGAGGATGGTATGACCCAAAGGATATCTGCGAATGCTTGCAGAAAATAAGACTCATAAGACCTGAAATTTGTTTTGGAACTGATATTATAGTTGGTTTTCCAGAGGAGAGAGACAGCGATTTCCAGAGAACCAAAAAAATCTTAGAGAAAGGTACTTTCGCCTACGCTCATTTATTCCGATACTCACCTCGACCGGGAACAAGCTCATCTAATTTGCCTATTTTAGATTCTAAAGTAGTCAATGAACGTTCAAAAATTTTAGCTCGAATCGATTGCTTTAATAGAAATGAATTCGCAACTAAATTCATTAGTTTAAAATTAAGATTTCTCGTAGAAAAGGTTTCAGGTGAACATATTTTTGGACATTCATCCAATTATCTCCGAGTGAAAGCTAAAGGAATATCACAAAGAGGTAATTTTGAAACAGTTTATGTAACTGATGCCTATAATATGGAGGTGAACGGAGTCATCGAAAACGAAAATATTTCGCAGATTGAATAATTTTTTCTCTTATCATAGATTTATCATTTAAAAGTTTGACTAATAATTTAATGATTTTCAACTAAAATCCGTAGGTTATGGCAAAGTATGGGATCGGACCGGGTATTTCATCACCAAAATACGGTATAACTCCAATATCTAACGATGCACAAGTAGAATTATATCTTACACCTAAATATGGTGTAACCCGATTTACACCCTCTTCTTCAAGAACCACCATTGTGGATGCGATTCCACTCCAACTATCTGAAATAAACTTTTCAAAACCGCCAAAAAGCATCACTGTAAGATCGTCGTCATCAGCGGATCTCCCCGCCGAAATAACAAGATTAACTCTATTCCATCCATTTTGAATAGTGATTGCAGAAAAAGGTGCTGCAATCGGTAAATTTTTATTCTTCTCTAAAGCAACACCAGATATTGCACCGATCGATGCGTAAAGCTTATCTCCCGAATAAACCATGATTTTTGTGATTAGAGATACTGAGGATGGATTATTAAAAATATTAGCGGGAAAGTATACAAGTTCAACCGAAAAACGTTCAGCTACACCATAACCCACAGACCAAATGAGATATTCTCTACTTTCGATTATAAATCTACCCGTTTCAATCGGCAATGCAGTCGGTTCAAAGACCAGTCGGTGTCTGGCAATCCCAGAAAAATTCAAATTGCTTTCCTGTCCGGGAACAACCTGACTGAATATCAATATACATAACAGTATCTTATATAAACCCTTAAGCACATTCTCCTTAAGTCAAATATGTTTTCTAAGATACATAATTTAAAAATGAAATGTCAAGAAACATTAAATTTTGAGATGTTAAATATACGGGAGCTTTATTTAATAAATCTTCGTAAAACCCAAATACGGAAGGTAAAACAATTTATCACCCTCATGCTTACTGGTTGGAACAACACCTATATCGAGCGTTGTCGAATGCCAATGAAACCTTAATCCGACAAATGGGAATGTCGGTCGAACTTTATCGTTAAAATAAACTGAATAAATAGTCAAAAAACCGGTAATTCTGTTCGAAAATTTGCTTTTAACACCAATAAAAGCCACATTGACATTATTTTTCCCTGTACCCATCGGTATCGAGGCAAGATAGAAATTCACACCAGATGTTATTTTATCAAATGTTGCAGCAATAAAGAACCCAAAATTAACAGTTTCACCTTTATCGCAAAAATCTGAAAATAACATTGGTCCCACTGCAAGACTGGAATAGCTTTTCGATTCAAGATTTATTTTGGGAACAATACCGATAGAATATCTCGGTATGTCAGCAAAATGTGCCATAGGTATCGTAAACTCGATCGACATCCATTCTGCAACTCCATATCCTACCGACCAGAAAAAAAGCTCTCTCGAATCGAGTAGAAATTGTCCTTTAGGGATCGTAAGTGCAGTAGGCTCAAAGAGCATTCGGTGTCGCACAGGATCGTCGAGCCCATCCGACGCAAAACAAATCCTTATACAAAACGCAATTATAACAATTATTAGCTTATCGATATTAGAATTACACCGTATTAGTCGAAGTGTTTTATTTAGTAATTTATTCAAGTTCCTTTCCATAATAATGACAAGGATGGCATAGACGCCCATTAGCAACATTCTTGTCCATTTATCTTTGAATATAATGCCATTATATTTCACTGCTAATTATTTGAGACGATTGCAGAAAGAGTATCGAGAATAAAACAAGCGTGAAGGATTTAAGCGAACGAAGTAAATCGTAAACACAGTGCTAGGTGAAGATAACATTTACCTTTTCACCCACTCACCATCGTCATCATAATTAAACGATCTAGGAAGTCCACATGCATTCCAAATAGAATCGAAGCAAGGTCTTAAAACATCTTTTGCGATAACATCGTAGTTCTCGATTACAACTTCGGGCAGTAATAGAATATCTTTATCAATTGTAAAAACCTCGTCATTCCAAAACGTTCTATCATAACCCATTGAATATCCTTTAACACCAACTAGAGACAAGAAGATAAAGATCGGTAAATCAACATTTAGCATTTTAAGAATAGAAAGATAATCGGGTAGAAATTTAATTAATGTTTCTTCGTAATCATAACTAAAAAATGATAGCTTTCCATTCTTGTGGATAGGATCAAGAAGATGTGCTTCCACAGCCTCAATAATTCCATTTTTAAAGATTTGAACATAAGTATATGATTTCTCTTCTCTGCCTATGCGATAAGTTAAAATACCATCAAAGTTATATCTATAATTGTAAGTAGCACAATACATCGGTTTTATTTTGGAATTATAAATTATTTTACTTATATCATATCTTTGAGCAGGATTAAATGAAATGACTGGTATTAGGTGAAGAACCATTTTGGCAGTGTCATAAAAAAGCACAGGAGTATCTTTATCAAATATTTTTGATATTCTATCTTCTCTGAATCTTCTAATTCTTTCCGTTATTGTCTCGGATAAATTAAATGAAACCCGTAATTCTCCAACATCCATTGGGTATTTCCCATTTGTACTTCTTGAGTAAAACTTATCATGACCTTTGAAGGATACACGATGAGGACTGATCCAACTCTTTGGAACCCTGATTATTAAAGCTATTTTTAAATTTGAAAGTTTAACTGATTTGATTGTTATTCCTAATATTCTTGGCTTAATTCCTTCTCTTATCATACTATCTAACCTACTAATTTCTCGATCAATATTATCAATAGTCAAACCCCCTACTGTTTTGGGAACTCCATTGTCCCTATCCTCAATAATGCCATATATTAGGTCACCACCACTAGCATTTGCAAAAGAAGAAATATCCGCAAGAAATTCTTTTTTATCTGAATCCGATTTACTTGGCAAAGATTGTTTATACTCTATTGTCTTACCCTCTGATACTGAGTTATCAATCAGAGATTGCATGTCTTCTTCAGTAATCTCATCAATACTTTTACCAATCATACTCATTCCTCCTTTATGAGATTGCAATTTCACCTAACTTCTTCACCTACACCATATCCCGCAATGTATCATCGACAATTTCTACTAACGGTTTCGCGTATATGCGAATTTACCTAATTCAATTTAATTATGTGTCGCAAGCATGATGTTTCATGAAATTCGGCAACAAATTTTTTCCGTGCTCCTAATCATCAAATTACCAAAACCCTATTAAGATATGAAATCCAAACAATAAAGCCCTTTCCCGCAATTAATAGTTCCTTAATAGAATTAGTTCTCTTTTTTTAATTATAGCTTCAATTGTATTCTAAATAGATTCCATATCAAAATTCTACTCTTACATAAACTTACCACTTTACGTTGGTATCTAAAGAGATTACTTCGCCTTTACTCTTAACATCAGATGTAAATCACTCAAGCAGATTTATTGCTAAAGATCGCTTTCAGTGGAATGACCATAGCGAGAATAAACAGTATCCAACCTATCAAAGTCGGTATCTGTATCCCGTGTATAATAGTACAGCCCAATAGGGGTGCTAATCCTACAACAAGTAAACACCACCAAGACCATTTTTCTGCTTTTCTATAGCTTCCTAAAGTTATCCCTATAATTGCCACTCCAGTGGCAGCTAAAGAAATACCTCCAGAAAGGTCTCCTTCTCCTGTAGCCGCGAGGATGATAGCTGTAACTGTCCTGTATATCCCTAAAACCAACATAAGAATCCAACCTATTTTTAATAACTTTAACTGCATTTTTCTCCTCCTTTCAACTTTTTGTTGCCGAATTTCATAAAACTTATTCACATACACCATACCGCATCTATCTTGCCGATTTAAAGGTATACACTCAGTATTGCAGATATTTCCATTATCCGTTCTTCTTATTCTTGAAATTAAATAATTCGAGGGATTTAAACTCAGTTAGAAATTCTCTAATCCGTCTTTCTGCTAATTTTACATATTCTGAGTTTATATCATATCCAACATAATGCCTGTTTGTTTTTATTGCCGCTATTGCCGCTTGCCCACTTCCAATAAATGGGTCCAAAATTACTTCTCCTTCAAACGAATAAAGTTGAATTAACCTATAAGGTAGCTCTATGGGGAATGGTGCAGGATGCCCGATCTTGCGCGCTGATTCTGCTGAAAATGTCCAAACGCTTTTAGTAAATTCAAGGAATTCTTCTTTGGAAATAGTATTTTTTCTCTTGTTGCTATTTTTTCTACCGAATGTGTCTTTAGAAAAAATCAAAATATATTCATGAATGTCCCGTAAAGTAGGATTAGTGGCAGAGAGCCAACTTCCCCAAGCTGTTGAGGGGCTTGCACTCGAGGCTTTATTCCATATAATCTCTCCCCTCATCAAAAAGCCTAAATCAAACATATCTTTAACTATAAAAGCATGAAGGGGAATATAAGGTTTCCTGCCTAAATTCGCTATGTTAATACACGCTCTACCTCCTGGAACAAGCACTCTATAAACTTCTTGCCACACACTATTTAAAAATTCTAAGTATTCTTCAAGTGTAAAATCTTCGTCGTAATCTTTTCCCACATTATAGGGCGGTGATGTTACCATCAAATGAACGCTATTATCTGGTAGTTCCCCCATCTTTTCAGAAGACTTACAAAAGATTTTATCCAAAAAATCACAGGGAATCGTATTTTCTATATATTTAACTTTCTGCTCCTTGGGTAATCCCTCATATAATTTGCTCGTATAAAAAGGCGTAGAATCATGATTTATTCTACCGGGGGAACCGAAGGAACTCGTTTGAGTTCCTCTTTTTTTTCGGTTGGTTTTCATCTTAATCTTCCCTCCAATAATCTACCCATCTTTTATAAGGATTGTAATCTATTCTTGTTTTTTGCCATGATATTTCAATAACCTTGGACATCTCATCCTCCACTAAGCTTGATAATGCTTCCTTAGTTATCTCCACACCCCTTGGATTTGTTCCAGGTTTTGGAAGTTTAATATATCTTTCTCTTCCAATTCTATCAAAAAGTCTTTTCTGTGCTTTCAAAGGTATGTAATAAAATCCTCTGATATCATTCCAGTTGATTTGCACAAGCAAAATATCACAATGTGGATAATAAGCCTTTCGGAATTCTTTTGCCTTTTGGGTGTCCACTGTCCATATAAGTTTAACTCCACTAAATCCCTTACCTGTTACTGTTTTAATGGATATAGGCTCACCAAATAACTGCACATCAACCTCTGGCTCAGTAATTGGAATTTCAGTGTCTATATTTGCTTCCCCAAATTTACAGATGAGCAAAGCAACAATTATTCTTTCACGAATAGAACCAACTTCCATGCCTATCTTTCCAGCTCTTGAGCTTTCTAATTCTGCAAGCTGGAATAAATACGGTAATCGCCTTTGGATTTTCTTCACCAGTTGTTCATCTTCAAATATTTGTTTCCATCTACTTGACATCTTCTATTCCTCCTGTAAACATGATTTCATAAAACCTATTCACATACACCATACTGCATCTATCTTACCGATTTAAAGGTATACACTCAGTATTGCAGATATATCCCATTTCGTATATATATTAATTATAATAATTGCTATGTGGTTTATTTCAAGAGCTAAGTCAAATTTGCAATTGCCCCTAAAAATTTATTCTTTCATTTATATCCGAAAAAAAATAATCAAATTGCAAAAGAATACTCGAAACAACATATTAAATAAAGCAAAAATCGAACATATATTTAAAAATTATTTAAAATGGAGGTCTCAAAATGAGAATCCTTCTTGTTTTGGCAAATTTACTTTTAATATTTTCGCTAAATTTTGGAGTGGTTCCAAGCGGAGCACCTGGATTCGCTCCATCTAATACTCCTTCGCTGGTTTATGAGAGTCATGAGCATTTTAACGTCTTAAAAGATGAAATTCGTGGATCTTCAAGATGGGCTTTCCCGAAGGAACCGCTTTATCTTAACATTAACGACCTAAGCGATGATGCTTTTCATCTAATATCAGAGAATTTCGAAATTTTCAGAATCGATCCAGCCGATTTGAAACTTGTCTCTCATATTAAGAGATTAGGACGCCACTGGCTTAATTTTCAGCAATTTCATGATGATCTACCTGTCGAGGATGGTTTAGTTTACTTCAGAGTTATGGATGACGGTCGATTGTGGGGATGCGGGAGCAAAGCGATCACAAATTTCAAACTGAAGAATGGAAAGCCATCAATTTCTAGTTCAAAAGCGATCGATGCTGCTCTGTCTCAGATTCCCGATGCTCTCGAGTCAAATTCTCGATTTAATCCCATATTGGTTTGGTTTCCTGTTAAAGAATTAGGTGTTCTGGCATGGAAAATTGAAATATTAGGTTCATATCCGAATAGATATGTAGCTTATGTCGATGCGGTAAATTCCAAGTTAATAGCATATTGGAATCTAATTAATTATTTTGACTTACACGGTGATGTCACAATACAATTCCTTCCAGATTTTTATAATGACACACTTCAAATCGGACCTTTTAAATACGGAAGAGTTGCGTTTAATTATCTCCAAACCGCAACAACGGATGAAAGCGGACACTATTATATCGATGCCTGGACAGGAGGAACACCATTCAAATTTATGAGCTGGGTTAAGGGACTCTATGTCGATGTCCAACTTATGGGTGGTGCAGATGCACAGATCGATACACAAGTAACACCGCCTACAGAATTCAGCTGGTTATGGAATACGGACAGAGCACAAACCGACGAGCTAAATCTATACTATCACGTAACTTTTATTCATGATTATTATAAAGTACTCGATCCCGATTTTGAAAATCTTGACTATTCCGTGCCAGCTCGAGCAAGAAACCCCTATATGACCGCCAACGCTTATTGGGACGGTTATGCAGTAAATTTTGGTGCGGGTATTCCGGGAGAAGTTCATAATTTTGCTCTTTTTTCAGCTGTTATATATCATGAATACACCCACGGTGTAACAATGCATATCTATAGACCTTATTACTTTCCATATGTTGGAGAATCTGGAGCATTGAACGAGGCTTTTTCAGACTATTTACCGTTGTCAATCTTAGGTTATCCATACATGGGTTGGCATGTCACAACAAGTCGGGAATATTTCAGGTGTCTCGAAAACGATTTGATCTATCCTGATAATATCGTTAATGAACCTCATTACGATAGTCGAATAATAAGTGCTGCGTTCTGGGAAATCCGAGCTGGTGTCCTTCATACAATTGGTAAGGGTTGGTCAGATACTATTATACATTTTACACGATATTCAGGAGCAAATACGTTCGATGATTTTGCATTAGAGACGTTTTTCACTGCGGATGATGACGGCAACATCGAAAACGGTTGCCCAAATTTCTCGCTAATTGCAAACAGCTACGCAAGACACGGAATAGGACCGGGATATTATCCAAATTTAATCGCTAGAACAGCAAACTTCACAGACATTTCAGATGGTGATGGTTTTTTTGAACCGGGAGAATCTATGATATGCTCGACAATAGTGATTTTCGATAATCCTGGATCCAGAATACCTTCATTCATATTCCCTGAAATTGACACAGTCTTTGTAAAAATCGAAAACGATGATCCAGACTTCTGGGTCGAGGAATCTGTTATTACCATAACCTCTCTGAGCTATAAAGATTCGGTAAGCATAGGATTCACACTTCACGCTGATGATAGTATAATCCCACACGTAACGAAACTCATCCTTGCATTTGAGAGTCCAAATGGGCTTCGAAGTAAATTCGCAGATTTCAATCTCGAAATAGGTTCACCTCAGATCCTCGTTGTTATAGGTTCAGATACCCCCGATGAATTGGACTTCTGGGAAAATTACTATCGAGAAGCATTACGAAAATTACCCTCTGTCTTTGATTTTCTCAATGCGACAACCTTACCACCATCATATAGTGATTTATCTGAATATCCTGCGGTTCTTTGGTATACTGGAAATGGTGAAAATTCGCTCACAGCAGACAACCTAACCGCTTTATCCGATTACATGGATGCAGGTGGAAACGTAATTTTAACAGGACAGGACGGATTTGATTCCACAGGATATAGCGATTGGCTTTCAACATATTTCGGTGGTGTTATCGACAAAGATAGCGTCAGAGTTCAATTTATTTCTGGCGTTGCTGGAGAAATTTTCGGCAGTGGTTTCATCTGTAATATTGCCAGTGGAACCGGTGCAAGAAACCAAATCTCACCCAATACATTAATAGCTACCAGCGGTAATGCAATTTTAAAATATCTTGGTTCGGGTAATCAAGTTGCTGCTGTAAAATACGATTCAGGAACTTATAAAGCTGTACTGTTTGGATTTGGACTTGAGGCTTTACCTATAGTAGGAAGTCCTTTAGCTTTACCAGAAGTACTTAGAAAAATGTTTGAATGGTTTGGAATTAATATTTACTCGGAAATCTGGAAAGACATAATCACAAAACCTACATCTATCGATTTGAATGTTTACCCTAACCCGTTTAACAGTTCAGTCAGTATAAAATTCAATGGATGTGGGAATTTTTGTATTTCAATTTTCGATTTAACAGGAAGAAATATCTGGTCTTCATCCGGTTTCGTCAATAGCATAACCGAAGTAGTCTGGTATCCCGAAAAAGAGAATAGCGGTATTTATATGGTGAAGCTTGATATAGATAATTATTCTGTTACAAAAAAAGTTATATTCGTAAGATAAGAATAGCTTAGTATTAATTAACATATTGTTTAATCTATGTTTAAAAAAGGGATTGAATTCATATGAGGAAACTCACTTATGCATCCGCTGGGGTCGATATCGATGCTGCAGATCAAGCTAAAAAGCAAATAGCCATAATGGCAAAGAGTACATTTAACGAAAAAGTTCGAACCGGCATCGGTTTATTCGCAGGAGCATACGATTTCGATGATCGAATACTGCTATCCAGCACTGATAGTGTGGGAACGAAAGTTATGATTGCCAAAATGATGGGTGTTTTAAATACTGTAGGAGAGGATATTGTCAACCATTGTGCAAACGACATCGCAGTTCACAATGCCAATCCACTTTTCTTCTTGGATTATATTGCTCATTCGGATTTCGAACCAAAGCAGATTATTTCTTTAGTCGAGGGCATTGTCAAAGGTTGCAAAAACGCAAAAATAGCATTGATAGGCGGCGAGACAGCGCAACTACCGGGGATTTATCCATCTGGCATGTTCGATTTAGCAGGATTTATTGTAGGTGAGGTTAAAAAGGATCGTCTTATCACTGGGGAGTCAATTTCCCCAGGCGATGTAATTATTGGGCTTCCATCAAAAGGTCTTCATACAAATGGTTATTCATTAGCTCGAAAGGTTCTATTCGATATCGGCAAATTTACTGTGGAAAGTTATGTGGACGAACTTGGATGCACAGTAGGAGAAGCATTGCTCGCAACTCATACACTCTACGTTCCTGCAGTGCATAAGTTGCGCGATAAAGTATCGATACATGGGATGGCACACATTACTGGTGGAGGAGTTCCGGGGAATTTGATTAGAGTTCTTCCAGAAAACTGCTGCGCAAGAATTTATTCAGAAACTGTCACAACACCGTCTATTATGAAATATATCCGCAGAATTGGCAATATAGAATCACACGAAATGTATCGTACTTTTAACATGGGATTTGGTTATCTAATAATTGTATCCGCAAACGAATTGGATATTGCACTTGAAGCACTTTCATCATTCAATGCATTTTATGCTGGAGAAATTACTAAGGGAAAAAAGGGGAAAAAAGGTGTCGAAATATGTCGATAATACCTTCTTGAAATTATAACAACAAACAATTAATCACAAATATTGTTACTAATTTTATACTTAAACTATTACTTTACATCTATCATGTGCATATGAATTAATCTTTTCCAAACCGTGATTCGCAATCCACTAAGTTCCATGATCCTTATAATTCAATCCTTCTATTCGTCGACTCTTCTTCCCCCTAGGGAAAATATATCAAGAGATAGAAAGTAAATTATATAAGCAAATTTAATACAAGTCTTATCAGATGCAAAATTAGACAATTAAATAATAACTTCAAATATTTTACAAGGACAATTGCCCTTAATTCCTTGCATAAGAATAAATTCGTTATAAATTCCTTTTTTTAACCTGAATATATTAACAAGTTATCAACAAATGAAAGACCCAAATTTAATAAGAAATTTTTGTATAATAGCTCATATAGATCACGGGAAGTCAACGCTTGCGGATAGATTATTAGAGCTTACCGGTGCTGTAACACCTGATAAAATGGTCGAGCAAATTCTGGATGATATGGAGCTCGAAAGAGAACGTGGAATTACAATTAAAGCTCATGCTATTCACTTAGATTACAATGCACCGGATGGAAACACATATGAACTTAATCTCATCGATACACCCGGACATGTGGACTTTTCATACGAAGTCTCACGGTCTTTGGCAGCATGCGAGGGTGCTTTGCTCGTCGTGGATGCAACACAGGGGGTCGAGGCACAAACCTTATCGAACATATACCTTGCATTAGAGAATGATTTAGAAATTATACCGATAATTAACAAAATTGACATGAATGCTGCTAGACCAGATGATGTTGCAGATCAGATAATAGAAATACTTGGTGGAAATATTGATGATATAATTAAAGTTTCTGCCAAAACAGGTGAAAATGTTGAATCTGTTCTTAATACAATTGTAAAGCGTATATCTCCGCCACCTATCGGTAACATAGATCTACCATTACGTGCATTGATTTTCGATTCCTTCTATGATAAATATCGTGGTGTAGTACTCTATGTACGTGTTGTTGACGGAAGCATAAAGGTTAAGGATAAAATGAAGCTTATAGCATCTGGGAAAGAACATGAGGTTGATGAACTAGGTTACTTGAAACTTAAACTTGAAAAGACTGATGAACTAGTGGCTGGTGAGGTTGGTTATATTATCGGAAACATAAAAGGGATTCGCGATGCAAGGGTCGGTGATACAATAGCTAATGCAAAGAATCCAGCTATAGAACCTCTCCTCGGTTATCATAATGCAAAACCCATGGTTTTTTCTGGGTTATATCCCGCTAATCCCGAGGATTTTGAGGATTTGCGTGCAGCACTTCAAAAACTTCAATTAAACGATGCATCTCTCTCATATGAACCGGAATCGTCCGCAGCACTGGGATTTGGATTCAGAACTGGCTTTCTAGGAATGCTTCACATGGAGATTACTCAGGAACGACTGTACCGCGAATTTGGATTAAACTTGGTTGCCACAGTTCCCAATGTACGTTATAAAATAACGACTACCAAAGACGAAACGCTATGGATAGAGCGTCCCTCCGACCTTCCCGACCCTACAAATATTGAATACATTGAAGAACCTATGATTAACGCTGAGATAATTACACCTCATGAATTCATCGGTTCAATGATGGATATTGTCAAGGTTCGCAGAGGAGTATATCTCGGATCTGACTATGTCGACCCCAAGCGAGCTATGCTAAAATTCGAAATACCTCTTGCAGAAATTATTTTCGATTTCTACGACAAGCTAAAAGCTGTATCAAGGGGTTATGCATCCTTCGACTATGAATTCAGCGATTATAAGAAGGATGATTTAGTTAAATTGGATGTGCTTGTCAATGGAGACATGGTTGATGCTCTATCGATGATAATCCACCACAGCGAGACTTATCATTGGGGGCAAAAACTAGTTTCGAAACTTAAAAAACTCATTCCACGGCAGATGTTTGAAGTCATTATTCAAGCGGCAGTTGGCAAAAGAGTTATTTCTCGAGCACGGGTGGCTCCGCTGCGTAAGGATGTTACCGCAAAATGTTATGGTGGAGATATTACTCGAAAAAGAAAACTACTCGAAAAGCAAAAGGAAGGCAAAAGGAAAATGAAAATGGTTGGTTATGTTGAGATACCACAGGAGGCTTTCTTTGCTGTTCTTAGCATAGAACGATGATTCGAGTGAAATGCGCAAAATTATTTTCAAATA
>CAZLTJ010000039.1:17633-20594 GCA_964562425.1 uncultured bacterium | reverse complement strand
GAAATGTATCTATGTACTCTTTGACTGCCTCATACTCTCTCGACTGAATTTCTTTTAAGACCTTATTTCTCCATTTTGAATCAACCGTTAATAATTGCAAAGGAATCGCTAGTGATTCGCCCAAGCTATAATCTTCTCCAAATTCTTGCATTAATAATTTCTCATAATTAAGCAAAAGGGCTTGACATTCTCCGAAAATGTTTAAATCCAATGCAGGCAAGAACCAATGTTCAATTTTATTTCTAAGGCCAACAAAGAACCGTAAATTTTCTCTTACTGGAGGATTCTGATCTTTAAAATATTCTTTCAAGCAGTCGCTCAAATGCCATGCTTTTTTTTGTCCATCGATGTAAATATATCTGTTCGAGTTAGGTTTTTTTTTATAAAAGTATTTGATTCCCCCCCTTTCAAATATTGCATGGAATAGTGATGTCCAAGCGATATTCATCAAGATGATAAAGCCAAATGAGCGAAATTTTGTAGCAGGTTTATTGTAAATATCTACTGCCAATATCGCACACTCTCTTGACTTTTCTAGCAATTCCTTTACTTTTATCGGAAGTCTTTTCATCTTAAGTCCTCAAGCACCATTTCGCCCAACAATTCCAACATATACAACATCCGAACGAAGCGAAGCGATGTCCCGAAGAGAGAGGCGTTAACATGTAGCGTATATGCTGTGTTAAGCGACATAAATCCAAATTATTCAACTTCACAAACTTCCAAGTTTTCATCAATCCATAACTTATTGTAGCGCATACTTCTTTTTGAGAACTACACATAAAGCCAAACCTATTCCTGTCATTATCCCCGCGGAAACAAATGCCGGAGTATAGCTTCCCATAACATCGAACAACCATGAACCTGCTGCTGGTGCAAGTGCACCAACTCCAAAGGCGGTGAATACTAGTCCATAGTTTACACCCAGATGCTTAGTTCCAAAACATATAGAAGTCAGTGCTGGAAAAAGAGCTAGAATAACGGCATAACTCCAACCCAGAAATGCTGCAGCAATATATAATGTCGGTAAGGATACCGCAAAGATATGAAAGAAAAGTAATGTTAATACTTGAATAATATAGGTAACAATCATAACCCATATCACACCAAATTTATCACCTAAAAATCCAGCCACAGGTCTACCAAAACCGTTGAAGCCGGCAAAAATGGCTATCGCGATTGCGGCTTTTGTAGGTGTTAACCCAACGATTAACTCACCATAGACCGGGATAAGTCCGATACACATCAGTCCCCCTATAATTACCGATGCGAATGTTAGCCATATAACCCAGAATACCGAGTTCCTGAGTACCTCCCTTGGCGTAGACTCTTGCCTTATCATAGTTGTTTTCCTTGCTCCCTTACCAGATTCCCACCCTAAGGGTTCCCATCCATCAGGGGGATTCTTTATCAGCCAAGCAGCAAAAAGACATACTAGTGAAGTTATAATCGCAATAATAAAAAAGGTTCCTTCTATTCCATGAATAGGGATTAAATATTTTGCTTTAAGAGGCGCAAAGACCAGAGCAGCTAGTCCAAAACCCATCACAGCAAATGAAATAGCAAGCCCCGGTTTATCTGGAAACCACTTCCTTGCAGGCGGTGCAACACAAGCATAAGTCAATGCACAGGCTATTCCACCTATAATCCCATAGGTTACAACCAACCACCAAGTATGAGGAATGCGATCAACTAATGCAGCCAAGCTGTAGGATAGGAAAAACAGCACTGCACCAATCGAGGAAACTTTTCTTGGTCCTATCTTATCTTGAAGTATTCCAGCAGGAACCATAACTAAAGCAAATATCACCATAAAAACGGTAAAAGGTAAAGTAGCCTCGGCAGTCGTCCAGCCAAATCTTTCCACCATAGGAATAATAAAAACACCCCAGGCATATGAAAACCCTCCCATTAAAGCAAGTAAGAACCCAGCAAAAGGAACACTCCATCTTGTCATAATATACTCCTTATTTTCCTCTTCCCATACATGTCTGAATATAATTGATCCAGTCTACATATATCTTCACATCCTGAGATTTATGTCATCTAAGGTCTCTAGTATATGCGAGTTTGCGGTTGAAGATGAATTTTGTCGAACACAGTGAGTCGCAAAGAGCGAGTCACAAAGAATGTGTTAGGTAAAAGGGTTTCATTCAAAATAAAAAGACCTTTTAGTAAAGAAATATTCCTATAATAATTAGTATAAGAGAAAAAATTAAAACTCCTACATTTAACTGAAGCATCTTTTTCGGATCTCTCAGGATCCTACTTACAAATCCTCTAAATTTTCGATATCCAAATAATAACATCAAAACCTTTATAGCGGTAAGAGATACAAGTATAGCAATTAACCAGCTATAAGAAATCTTAGATGTAAAAACTGCATACCATGTATAAATGATAAGTAATATCCCCAATGTACTAACTAAATAAACCCAAATAGGTCTTTTTTCTGCATAGGCTTTTTCAGTTTCCCATGTGTTCCACTTTTTTCCCATAACGACCATTGCAATACGAGATACTATTCCGATGACTGCCCAGAAAAAGCATAAAAATTTAAAGTAATTCATATTATATTCATAAAAATCATATTATAATCAACTTATGCTACAATACAAATAATATAAGTCTCACGAAAATCTTTCTCCTAACATTTTGCGAGTTTGTAAATGTAAAGCATTTAGATGATCGAAGAAAACTGTCAATCTGGTGGTATCCGTTTTTTGGGTTATACACAGAGATAGATCTAGCAAATATTCTCTAGAAATTAATCTGCAAACCAATATAAGGTACGAACTTATTTTTATGATATGGGTGCTGCTGGAATGATAACCTCGGGGAAACCGACCATGTCCTCTCTCTCTTCTTGAGAGAGTATCCAAGACGAGAATTATCCATGTTTAACATGGACAGTTCTTTTCTTTTGTCTAAATTTCTGGGAAGGTGTGTACCCATTGCTAA
>CAZLTJ010000039.1:0-17623 GCA_964562425.1 uncultured bacterium | reverse complement strand
CTGTACCTAGGACACCAGCCAAGTTTATAAGTCTAACCCGTGCTTTACTCATGCATACATCCTTCGTTGCGAATGCAGTACCCAGAATCAACAAATCACTTCCAATTAGCACATCTCGCATTAGATCTTTGCCGTCGTGATCGGCAATGAACCCAAAAACAAGCCCAAACCATGCACCCCATTGCAAACCTGAACTGGTGAGCCCGGCATGTCCCTCTGAAAAATCGATTTTGCTCGTCAAAAGTGTTGCAGCACCAATACCTGCCAACCCACCCAGTTCGCCCATACCGATAACATCTTTCTCATCCCAGTCGGACACTACAGCCCACCCGATTCCCTGCAAAATTCCCAGATGACCACCAAGTGAGATCATCGTCGCCTTACCGTCACTAATATTCGCCTCTTCAGTTAGACCATAGGTAATTAGCATAGATAGGGGACCGCCAATGAGAAGTCCCAGAGCATAAGCCTGTGCAGATTCTACTTCTAAAAATGCGGGGGTTGCTATACCCAACCATAAACCATAATAACCACTAAAAATTAGAACCTCTGTTCGTCCACTCTGATCGAGTAACGAACCTTTACAATATAATGCTTTTTTCGTCTTCCATAACTGCTCAATATTAGCGTGAAACTCCTTGACTGCTAAAGCTTGGTTGCTTTCAGAATAATCTAAGAGCAAAACATCGAAAAGTCTTGAGGTTACGTTGTATCTAGCTTGTGAGGCGTATTTTAATGCCAATCGATATAATATTTCAGCTTCCAATTCTCGATCAATCGTCTTGGAAAGCTGAGTCTTATGATAATCCTCCGTCAACTTAACGTGGAGTTTGGTCAATTCCAATGCATCAGCAGGAATAATTCTGGATTTATGCTCAAGCCCTGTCATATCCTCGTAAGTATAATCGTAAGTATAATCCAATCGATACTTTGAACGTGACACTCGAACAATTCGCGCCGATTGGAAACCTTTGATATCAGGGAAAAGGTGGTAAACTTCTCTCTCAGCTTTGTCAATTTCGGGTCCGATAGAATCGCTCAGTGATACCACTTCCTGTTTTTGCGTTTGTGTCCACAGAGTGGTCGTGCAGCAAAAAAGCACTATGACGGAAAAGAATGTTGTCAATAATATTCTTTTCATAGTTCCCTCCTATCTTACAATTATTGGTCAATCATGAAGATTTCAATTTTTTTAAAATCATCTGTTATACATTTCTCAAGTTTATTAAAATCGAAAATGCCATATCTATAAAATGCCTGATTCCATGTTAGTAACAATACACCCAACCCATCTGTCATGTTTGATGGATTTCCCCAAAAATGAGATATAAGGGAAGTTGCTACTTTGTACATAGCATCTCGCTTCTCATGTATTTCAAACTCCTCACACCCTTTGAGAAATTCTTCACGATTTGGGATATTCATATTATATCGCTAAAAATCATATTTTAATCATTTTATGCTACAATACAAATAAAATAAGTCTCACGAAATCCTTTCTCTTAACATTTTGCGTATTTTCGAAGTTGTGCATTCAGTTGTGGTTAGCGCATTTTTTACTGATTTACTACTTTTATATTCTATCACAACAACGCACAATTCAAGTGAAGCTACAGTAAGTTGCTCATGTGTAAGTTTTTCCCTTCCATTACCTTATCATTAATAGTTTCCTTGTTTCAGTGTACTCACCAACCCTAAATTTTAAGAAATAGAAACCACAGGAGACTTTTTCACCAAAATTATCTCTACCATCCCAGATAACCGTATTGTAACCTTCCTTAATCTCTTTATTCAATAGAGTCTTCATCAATCTTCCTGTTAAATCGTAAACCTTAAGTGAAACTGTGCTTTTGGCTGGTAGCAGATAACTAATAGTGGTAAACTGAGTAAATGGATTCGGTTCGATCTGTGAAATGCAGAAAACCTCTCGAGTAGACGTTTCCTCTTTAATACCAACATCCGCGGAAAGGTCAGTATCAAACTTTGAAATAAAGGCATCACATCCAGAATCATAAGTTATATCATAAGCATGTGGGGTTGTTGGAAAGTCAGATGACCAAGTCCCACCAGTCACATAAACATTCCCACTGTCATCTATGGCTATGAAAGAAGCAGAATCATTACTATCTCCACCAAGGAATGTAGAGACAAGTAAATTTTCAAGATTGCAATCAAACTTTGAAACAAAAGCATCCCTGGAACCATTGTAAGTAGTATCGTATGCACCAGGGATTGTTGGAAAGTCTGGTGAATAAGTCCAACCAGTCACATAAACATTCCCACTGTCGTCTATGGCTATGGAATGAGCATAATCGTAGGATACGCTACCGAGGAATGTGGAGGCGAGTAGATTAGCAAGACCGCTATCAAACTTTGATATAAAGCCGTCACAACTATAATTATAAGTTACATCGTAAGCATGTGGGGTTGTTGGAAAGTCAGATGACCAAGTCCAACCGGTCACATAAACATTCCCACGGTTGTCTATAGATACGGAATTAGCCCTATCATCATAAAAATCACCGAGGAATGTGGAGGCAATGAGATTTTGAAGATTTCCATCAAACTTTGATACATAGGCATCCATATTAATATCATAAGTAGTATCGTAAGCACAAGGAGTTGTTGGAAAGTCTGGTGAATTAGTCTCACCTACTACGAAAACATATCCACTATCGTCTATGGATATGGAATAAGCATAATCGTTACTATCTCCACCAAGGAATGTAGAGACAAGTAAATTTTCAAGATTCCCATCAAACTTTGATACAAATGCATCGAAATGACCAACGTTGTAATTTGTATCATAAGCATCAAGGGTTATTGGAAAATTCCGTGACATAGTAACACCAACTACGTAAACATTGCCAGTGTCGTCTATGGATATAGAATATGCCTTATCTAAAGAGGAACCACCGAGGAAAGTAGAAGCAATAAGATTTTGAAGATTGCTATTAAACTTGGATACAAAAGCTTCATTCCAACGACTGAAAGTTGTATCATAAGCGTCAGGGGTTGTAGGAAAGTCGGATGAGTCAGTATAGCCAACCACATAAATATTCCCACAGTTATCTATCGATATGGAACTTACATAATCAGTACCGCTGCTACCAAGGAATGTTGAGGCAAGTAGATTTTGTAGATTGCTATCCAACTTTGAAATAAAAACATCCCACATACCTTTGTAAGTTGTATCGTAAGTACCAGGGATTGTAGGGAAATCCGATGAATAAGTACAACCAGCCACAAAAACATTCCCAACAATGTCTATGTCTATCGAATAAACACGATCACCACCGCTACCACCGAGGAATGTAGAGGCAAGGAGTGGGTCAATGACAAGTTCTTTTGACTTGTCGTAATTTTCTACATCAAAACTATATTCATCGCCGATTACTGCATAGGTTACATCCACATAACATATCTCACCATCTTCTTCCTGATATGCTACAGGTTTGGTGAATTTCACAACTCCCAATTCGGTTTCTACCTCGAGCTCTCCCTGTTTACTCATTCTCAAACTCTTAGCTCCTTCAATTCTTGCTTTAATGCTTTTCGGACTTATATTCGGCTTCACGTAGAAAAGCTTTTCCACATTGTTACCATAAGCCTTCAGCTTGAGCTCTATCCCGTCATAGATTTCCTCAAGACTCACCAGATTGTAAGTTGGGATGTTGCTTCTCCAGTTTGCAGTGTCTTTCCCTTTGAAGTAGCTTACTCTGGTTGTGGCTTCTTCCTCTCCATTCACATCAGGAGTGCAAGCTCCAACAAAGCTCTCTTTAAATACCCAGCCTTTCACTGCATTTTCTTCCTCAAATTTCGGTAAGGAATAAATTATTTCACCGTCCTCTGTAATAAAGACAGTTCCCCCAAAAGTCTTTGCATAATACCTTATGCTCTCGTCTCTGATTTGACCTCGATTTTCCACAAACGGTATCTGCATCGAAGAGACCTTGTCCAGAATTTCACCCTTATTTTCCTCCTCTTGAATTGACCAGTCTACATCATCGGTTCCTGTCCAATGGTTGTCAGAAACCTGAGCAAATAAGTTAGCTACCCAGAGGAGTATTACCATTCCCACAAAGACAGTTATTAGTGATTTGTGTTTAGAGAATTGTATTAACATCTCATCCTCCTTTCGTTTTGCACATTGGGAGCACCAATGTCGACGATCGTTAGGAGTGTAAATGAAATCCAGCCGTTAGACTGCATTTGGGCATGTGCTGAAAACACGAAGCTATATGCGCTATACTATTTGTCCTCTCTGGAGAAAATTGTATGCGATATGTGAGGTATATTATTCATTTCATTTCTAATATGCAATCCTTTTGCTACTCGGTCACAATTGATATTGTGAAACTAAGCTTGCAATCATCCTCGGGTTCGACACCATCATCCGCACCATCGTAAGTTCTCGAATAAGGCAAATTTCTTGTGTTTAAATTGAATTTATACGCACCATAACCTGCATCGGGGCAATAATCTATAACAGTGCGAGCAAACGGCCAATTATCATTATACACCCAAATAGTTAAATCGAATTCCTCAGTGCCATCGTCAATGTCGAAATCATGGTAGTATGGATTAATAAGAGTATAGCTATTTTCAAAAACAGAACTTTGAGCTGTTAAGGTTACTCCAAGCTCAAAGACGAAGTATGGGTCGTCAGCACGACCATCGCTTTGATAGCTCGTTATTTTTACTCTAATCAAGCCATTACCGCTAGGTGCAAAATCATAAACATAAATTACGCTAATGGGATCAGAAATTGTAGAATTATCATTTTTGTCGTACGCTTTCGCAGTTACCGAATGAGTTCCTTCGCTGTAGTCTGAGAAATCAACTATGCATTCATACGGTGCAGTTTGGTCTGTTCCAACCAGCAACCCATCAATCATAAACTCAACTTTTGATACTTTGTCATTATCAGAAGCATCGGCTCGTAAAGTTTCTACACCATAGGTTACATGTAGATTGGCAGGATAAGTTATCGATACAGTTGGAGATTCGGTGTCGCTGCAACTGATAAACAGCACAACAACAAATACTGTTAATACCGAAATAACAAGTACCCTTTTCATTTTAAACCTCCTGTTTCAATTTTTGTTCTCTCTATCTCCCTCTCCTCCATCAACTTACATTATTTATTCTCTTTCTTTTTCTTCGGTTTTTCTCCCTTCTTCTCGAAATCACCTTTAGTCTTGTTTACTTATGCTTCCATAATATGGATGAATTATGTCAGTACGAACGTGCCTTTGCCGATAATGTCTTCTAAAAGGTTCTGGAGATTTGAAAAATATAACATCGCCAACCTTTTTCAACAAGGATAGGATTTAGATATCCCTCTTTAATAAATGCCAATCCATTTTTTGAACAAAATGATATCAAAGTCGACTTATTGTAAAGATAAATAATTCGTTTTAGCTTTCTACTATCGATAATAGTTAAAATCTCTCTTATTCCCACACCATCCTGCAAAATCACCTCGAGATATCCCTTTTCATATAACACCTCAGCAACTTTTTGAATAACATTGGACAGCTCGATAGGCTTTATATGAATTAACGAACCAGAAGCAAATACTCCGTCAAACTTGCCAAATCTATCATCGAGTTCTTGGAAATCCACGAGTTCAAATTTACATTGCAGACAACGATCCCTTGCTATCTCGATACACTTACGGCTATAATCTACACCCATGACTTCAGCCCCTGCGGCAGACAATCTCATACTTTCATGTCCCGGTCCACAACCCAAATCAAGTACTTTTGGCTTCTCGGGTAGCATGGAGACGAACTCCTGTATAGTAGGCATCAGCATGGGTTCTTTAAACCAACGATCCGCTGTTTCTCTTGCTGTTAAATCATAGAGCGACTTTGTTTCATCTTCCATAATTTCATCCGTCTATTTTACATTCAAGTCTTCGACTTACTTTCGATTCTCCATGGATCTCATAATATTCATCGAGCAGTACTGAACAATTCAAATAATAGAATAATCTGTGGCTTGCGTTTTGTAAAATAGTTAATGTTACGAGCAGTTTTCTTCTGATTGTAATTATAACTGTCCTCCCTTGCATCCCCACGGCTGTCAATATAAAATATTGTTTTCAAATACGATTTTAGCATTATGTTCTTCCCAATAGTTTAATTCTCAGGCGTGGAACTGTGTATAAAAATTTTGCGTTTTTGTTAAGTGGGGAAAGATGATTTGCTGAAAGAACCATACACACCGCGTTATGTGAAGTGTTCCAAATTCTGTCTGATTCAAGAATTAGGATATTCATCTTCATGCATCCGAGATTGAATAGGATTGGTAAAATATCCAAATTCTTTTTGTAGATACTCAAGCTGAGTTTGATCTTCAGGTGTCCAAGTGTCCTTAAACAAGTAAACCGCATCCAGAGAGAAGCCCTTTCCAATTTCATATTGTTCGGTTGCGATTCCAATTATAGTTTCGTGGTTAGGATTCAATCCTCTAGCAACAAAACAACGTTCAGTAAGTTCAGCAACTCTGCATTCCCTATCTTCTACATGAGGACAGGTTAGGAAGACATATAATACTCCTGATTGGGAAGGTATTACTCTTGATCTAAACTTTTTTTGGCTTGCTAATTCCATGAATGTCTTGCACAAAATTCTACGACAAAATCTATCTTCTCTAGCCATAACGCGATATACTTTTTCGACTTCAGTCAATGAGTTGCCAGATTCGAGATCACCTTTTTGAAAATCATTGCAGAATATCTCGATTAGCCCATCCCATAAATAGCTTTTTTTATCCGCTTCCTTTTTCTTCTGATATTCCGGTTTTTTCGTGAATTCTACCCATAAATTGTCAATTATAATATGATCGTAACCACTAGGAAAAGTTTTTCCATCAAGTAGATACATTGCTAATAAGTCCTCCTCGCCTTCATTAAGAGTTTTTACTCCACTGTAGTACAGAGATTCCTTATCAATTAAACACTTAGTAAAATCGGATATCGTGTCAAGTTCACTCATTATAATACCGAGTGATACCTCATCAAAAACATGAAAAAAAAAACCTTTTCCAAAATTCCCAAATTGAATTGGTACTTTTCCTTTGCTTCCTAAAGCAATCGCAACACGATGTATCCTCCGAAAAGAAACATGCGGAAAAGGAAGCCCTAATTTTCCTTCTTTTGTGATGACATTAGTGGAATTACTTATCCGACGTTCAGCTCCATAAATCTGCTTACAGGATTCTTCAATAGCTCGCTTATGCCATCTGGACCAGTCTATAGATATATTGCCACTGTCCGTTACACATTTTTCTTTGACAGAGAAAATGATTACATCTGGTTCGCAAACTACTAGGATGTCGCAAAGTTCCTTGCCAGAATCTTTGCCTTTTCCACCTCGTCGAGGATTAGGATAGCTCCACATCGATAGGAATGATTTCGTACAAAGTTTTAAAACAAGTTCTTCAGATTTATTCATACTATAAGCCTTCACAATGACGTTGTGACTATAATTCCAGCACATTCAACTTTTCGACCGTTGGTGTGTTAGGCAAAGTGTCACGTTTTATTTTTGATTATTTATACTTTCGGTTTTCGCTTTGATCTCAATAGAAATTTTAAATCAGATATTACATCCGCCATTAAAACTCTAATCCAAAGCCACCGACCATCATGTAATAGTGGTGTATTGTTAAATATATTCTTAGTATACTCTGAAAGATTTTGTAAATCTAATTTGTCAATTTCTTTCTTTCCTAAAGTGATAAGAATAGTGAAAGAACCATTTTCAGGAAAGATTGTGCAAAGTGTCTTGGAGCTTTTTCTAAATCTATAACACCATCCGTATTTTTTCCCATAAAAGACTAATTCAGGATTAATTTCATATGCATCTATGATATAATTCCAGATATCATTCCAAAACAGTAAAACTTCTTTTTCAATTGTTTGTTTTATTTGATTAATGTTTGGAATCAATTCTTTATTTAGCAATCTTTCATATTTTTCCATATTAACGCTCCAAAATTATTAATTAACAGGGCATTTCGAAAAATATTTAGGGTTATATTAAATCCTGTAGTTCCACAAATGCTCTCTTAGGTGAAATAGCACCGAATCACCGTTTTGCTTTATCCGTTATCAATTACAGGAAGATAAAGGTAAACTGGCGATTCTTGATCCTTTGTGTCAGGTGGATAATACTCGAAACCTGCAGCAATTGTGTTCTTTTTGTATTTAGATTTCGGAAGCCATTCAGCAAATATTAGGTCCCAAGTCTCTCCAATATTTTTAACTTTACATTCGAAAACTAAATACCTTGCCTCTGGCACAGATCGGATTACAATCTCATCTGGCATTTCTTTTATATTTTCAACCGACATTCCCGCGAGGTAATCCCTTCGATCGAATTCATCAGTTTCGAACCAAATCCCATAATAAGCCTTGTCTTTGCTATAAGTGCAAATCTTGTCGTGATAAGTCATGAATTTTTTCATCCAGATTGTATCGAAATCTTCATTATTACACGAAAACTGTTCCTGAATACCTGCAACCATAAATGCATCTTTGTCAACGACTTTATATTTCATTATTCCCTCCTTTATTCCCTTCTTTTTAGAATTGATACAATGTTATTACATCTGATGTTTTTGCATGCCTCGATTACTAAAGGATAATATAAATTTACGTGTAACAAAAGCCTTTTATCTGCTATTATATAAAAAGCATAATTTATCATTTATCAAAACTAAATATCAATCCATAATCATTCCCAAAAGTAACGCCTTCGGTAAATTCTTTAATATTAAGCGCATTATTTAATAGTCGAGACGCTTCTTTTTCTATCGCTATTCCTAAATTACGATTAAAAATTTTTGATGTCTTCTTCAAAATACTCTTATAATATGATTCAAAAAAGGGCAACTTAATCATACTTGGCACAGAGAATTGCTGTAGTAAATTAAATCCATGAAGTTCTGCTAAATCTATGATCCAATAATCCGGCAATTCTCTATATGGAATTCGTCCGATCAATTGTTCTGTACAATATTTTAAATTTATCATTTTTAAAATTAATTCCTGTTTAGAATCCTCTAATCTGGATTGAATAAAAGGCATGTTCCAACCGATAATAATTAATTTACCTTCTTTTTTTATTATTCTTTTCAATTCCTTCATTGCAAATCCAATTCTAAATGGGGTATGCCCTTCTACAGCTGCGAAAAAGTAATCTGCCCAGATAATATTAAAATAATTTTGATTAAATTCTGTTTCTCTTGAAAGATCCACTCGAAGAACATTAATCTTCTTGTTTCAATTAAGTTTTGAAATTTGATCTTTTAATCTTTTAATTTTCTCAGAGTCTATACTAACTGCCCATAGTTCATTGAAATCCTGCTTGATAAGAAAATCAAGGCTTGTAGAACCTGAACCTGCATCAAGTAACTTTAAATTGGTAAATTTTAGTTGCAGACCTATTTGGTAGAATAATTCTAATCTACTCATAATGTCACCTTAATAATTTCGAAAGCGAAAAATTTTCTAAAATTCCAGCATATACGACGTTGCGACAGAAAGGAGCGATGTCTCATAAGCAAAGTCGCAAGCAGTAATGTACATAACTTTACTCATTGTTGTGCGATGTCGTTCATAAAATAAAATTCATCTTTTCCTGCGAACAACACAAACTCTTGTTAATTCTTTACCTTCACAAAAAGCAGATTTACATTCATCTATTTTGAAACCTTCATTCTCAAGAAAGGTATTTATCCAAGGATTATACTCGATATCATTTCTTGACCGGTATTCTGCTATTAGCAATTTTCCTTTGTCAGTCAGAAACAATTTTAATAATCGATCTACGTATTCTTTTTTTAACTGTTCCGGCACATAGACTAATTCAGTTCGAACATAATCATATTTTTGAGGAGGAATCCAAGTAAAAGCATTTCCTACGTAGAAATTGTATTTATATTTGGGCAATCGTTGTTTTGAGAGATCTATCAATTTTTCTGAAATATCTAAACCAAAAGGAGTTATTTTAATTCCTCTTGCTCTAGTCCATTCAATTAAACATTCAAGCAAGTAACCATTGGCGCATCCGATATCCAAGAAAGTGCCAGAACTAACTATATATTTTTCTATTGGTTTTCTACATTTTATCCATCTTTCTTCAGGTCCAGACTATCCTGATTGCTGCCATGGAGTATCACAAGCCAAATACGATTCTTCCAATTTTCCTGACATTTCAGAAAACCATTTATTTATGTTTTTAGGCAAAATATTACCATTTGATTTACTTTCTATATTTCTTGAAAAGTAATTTCGCATAACATTCCGAACGTATCTGAAGTTCCCTGAAGTGAATTTTGAACCGCTTTGGACATGGAGCGTCGACCCTTAATGTTCCAGCATATAAAATTTGAATACATTGTCAAACAGGTTATCAAAATCAAAACTCTATGATAAATCCACCAATAAAGAATCGCTCAAGCTGGTATATAGTTTCCACAGTTCCATCGCTTTTATAGATATAATCCCAGACATTCATCCTATTCAGAGCATTGTCCAGTTCGAAATATGCGAATAGTGTCCATTTACCGTGATACCAACGCGATTGGCAGTGCAAGTCGAGCACGCTGTAATATGGCATCCGTAATTCGTTAAATGGAGTTCCGGGATCAACAGTCCACATTCTGTGTTCGGGATGGTATGTGGGCTTAGTATATGGTCTTCCGCCGAGGTAGCGAAAACGCATCGAATATTCACTCTCGTCCGAGGGTAGTCCCGGTATCCAGGACACAGGTGCCCACCACCATTTGCTCCTCAGCTTTTTAAACCAATCCATATCCATAAATTCAACGCGATAGCCTAATATTCCCGTGAAAACATGTTCATAATCGAAATCCTTGGGATATCTGTCGTATAGGCAATCGACGGTATCAGAACAATTCGCGACCCTGGGGTCGAAGTTCTTCGCTTTAGAAAATGAATACGACAGTGTTCCCCACAGGTTCTTTTTCACTTTCTTTTGTAGAAAGAATTCCACACCACGTGCATAGCCGTCAATAGCATTCACATAATAGATGTCCTCATCGTAGGGATTCTCAGTTAGTTCGGAACGTTCGATAGGATAGTCATAATACTTCTTGTAATATGCCTCAATCGTGCCGCGTATATCCTCCGTGAAAAGATAAGCTACCCCAAGAACAGCTTGATCGGTGTAGTAATAATTTATATCAGTATTTGCACCATTAAATGCAAGCATATAACCCTCTGGCGGTTGGTAATGCCTTCCATATGCTGCAGATATATCGGTAACCGATGTTAGCCTATATGTTAGAGATAACCTTGGGGAGATATAAGAATTCCCTGTGTATTCGAATCCATCGAAGCGGAGACCTGTTGTAGCTGTGAACTTTGCACCAAAAGTATGTCTATACTGTGCATATGCACCGTAACTGAGCGAATAAATTCCACGATCGAAATCGAAACCCGATGTGTAATCGGTGGTGCCAATAATCGAGTCGGTTCCCGGTTCATAAATGTATATCGTGTCCTCATAGTTGAAATAGTCATATTTGAAGTGGTGATATTTGATATACGCACCAGTGGATAACTCGTTCTGTCCGTCGAACAATATTGTCCAATCGGTCTTTGCTGAACCGGTGCGTTCGGTGGTATAGCTGTGAGATTTCTCTGCTCCCGAAGGATCTTGAGCATTCCGCTCCCAGTGGTGCTCTGTGAGCGACATCGTCATTGTGCAGAAAGAGTTCTTCATCACGTGCTTGAGCGTTGTGCCCAGTGCATATTGGCTGGTTCCAAAATGTAAATCCCAGTCTTCCTCTTCCGATGTCGGGTCATCATTGGATTTGTAATCCACCAAGTCCTGTGCATACATGCCGAATGTTGACAGCTTGAGTCTGGGTGTGAAATTATATACTATTTTCCCTTGTGTGTTCCAGTAATCCGGAACATGTGTCCCGAAAGCATATATGAACCATCTCTACCGGGCAATGGACCCTCGACATTTCCCCCGACGCCTGCCATGCCCAAATCCAACTTGAGATGTAATTTATCGCGCAGTCCTTCTCGTAAGGTAATATTCATTACGCTGGATGCCTTGTTGCCGTATTTCGCTGGAAATGCACCTGCAATAAAGTCTATATCCTCAATGAAATCAATGTAGACAGCGCTGATTGGACCGCCACCAGTGCCCTCGTCGGCAAGATGGTTAGGGTTAGGTATTTCGACATCGTCAATGATGAAAAGGTTCTCTCCGTGGTTTCCGCCGCGAACGATTATATCATTGTCTGTATCAGTGTCTGTTACTACTGAAGGCAATGCCTGTGTCGCTCGTTGTGCATCTGCCAATCCACCTGGCTGGATAGCTATTTCCTCATAGTCTATGTTATACGCACTAACCGGTGCATCTTCGACCTTCGCAAAATACGAAGGTGTAACTACCAGTTCATCTGCAATTATTGGAGCTTGCTCAAGCTCGACATTGACTACCGTTGGTCTACCAGATTTCACAACAACACGGTTCTTAATCAATGATCTATAGCCAATCGTTGAATATTTTACATTGTATGTACCTATTGGAACATCTTCCACAATATACTTGCCGTCGAGATCAGTGGTAGCGCCTATTTGAGTATCTACGATAATAATATTTGCTGAAATCAACGGTTCACCTGTGGACTTATTGGTTATGAAGCCGGTTATCGAACCGGTTTGTGCTAAGCAAACTTCTACAAAAAGCATGAGAATAAGGGCAATTAAGTGAACAGTGGACTTTACTCCGCTGCTATTCTTCCGACATACGACTGAAGTCGTCTGTTGAATTGTATTTCGCATTTCACGCCCCCATGGGTGTCAAATATCTCCACTGTTGCGCAAGGGGCTTCAGCCCCTTGTTCAATGCATTTCGTATTTCATGTCTCCTATGTTATTTGTTATCTTAAATATACAATTCGCCTTGTTATTTGTTGCCCATCATTTGTCGTTACTCGCACAAGATAGACGCCGCTGGAGATGGATTCGACGGGTTGCCAGATATAACTCCCCTTTTGTCCTTCGGACATTTTCCCCCAATAGGGGACAATTTCATCGCCGCTTATGTTTTCGTGTCCCCCTTTGGGGGAAACTCCCAGACCAAAGGTCGGAGTAAAGGGGGTTTCAATCAATCTCCCCTGCAGATCGTATATCTCCAATGTTACGCCTATCGTAGATATAGTTATCACACACGAGGAATTGAACGGGTTCGGAGAAACGGTAAGTTCGAAAGAGTTCGGTTTCGTTAATGTTTCTGAAATAAAATTGGGGCATATATTAGTTACGGTTGGAGATAGACTGGTTACGGTTGGGCTACAACTAACCGCTACTAAGCTTAGGGTGATGATGGTAGGACTTATTGAAACACTACTTAAAGATAGACTCCCCACCACCGGGGAGCAATCAGCAACAAAACTACAATCCTCAATCTCACCCGAAGAACTAAATTTGCCGAGAAATAGATCATCGAAACCGGTGCCAAAACCATCTGCCATGCCAGTCACAATATACCCTCCGTCAGGGGTCGGGGCAATAGAATTGCCATAATCCCTACCACAACCCCCCACAGTTTTTGCCCAGGTTAAATCCCCGGAGGAATTAAATTTGCCGAGAAATAAATCAAAGATTCCGGCGCCAAAACTCCATGTAAATCCAGTTACAATATATCCTCCGTCAGGGGTCGGGGCAACAGAATAGCCTCTATCATCATCCGCTCCCCCCACAGTTTTTGCCCAGGCTAGCCCCCCGGAGGAATTAAATTTGGCGAGAAGTAAATCATAGCTACCGACGCCAAAACTACCTGTCCAGCCAGTTACTATATACCCTCCGTCAGGGGTCTGGGCAACAGAATGGCCTCCATCCAAACTTGCTCCCCCCACGGTTTTCGCCCAGGTTAAATCCCCGGAGGAATTAAATTTGGCAAGAAATAAATCAGAGAAACTAGCGCAAAAACTCATTGTCTCTCCAGTTACAATATACCCTCCGTCTGAAGTCTGTGCAACAGAATAGCCATAATCCCAAAGTGCCCCCCCCACGGTTTTTGCCCAGGTTAAATCCCCGGAGGAATTAAATTTGACGAGAAATAAATCATACCAACCACCGCCAAAACTTTCTGTTTCTCCAGTTACAATATACCCTCCATCAAAGGTCTGGGCAACTGACTTGCCCCAATCTAAATCTACACCCCCCACGGTTTTTGCCCAGGTTAGTCCTCCGGAGGAACTAAATTTGCCAAGAAATAAATCAGAGGGTCCGGAGCCAAAACTCCTTGTTGTTCCTGTTACAATATACCCTCCGTCAGAGGTCGGGGCAACTGAATTGCCTTCATCCCTATCTGTTCCCCCCACGGTTTTCGCCCAGGTTAAATCCCCGGAGGAATTAAATTTGCCGAGAAATAAATCATAATCTCCAGTGCCAAAACTCATTGTCTCGCCAGTTACAACATACCCTCCGTCAGAGGTCGGGGCAACAGAATTGCCGTAATCAGAAGCCCTTCCCCCGACTGCAAGGGCAAATTGTGTCTGTGCTGGGCATAAGCCAGTGAAGAAAAGGAGGGTCACTACAAAGATTTGGACAGCATACTTCAGTATGAGGCTTTTCCTCCTGCAGACGACTGAAGTCGCCTGTTTCATTGCATTTTGCATTTCATACCTCCATTGTTGTCGAATATCTCTACCGTTACGCAATCCCGATGCAGTCGGGATTGTTCAACGCATTTCGCATTTCATACCTCCTTTGTTTGGCAGCGGACTGAAGTCCGCTGTTTCATCTCTATCATTTCAAATATACAATTCGCTTCGTTATTTGTTGCCCGTCGTTTGTCGTTGCTCGCACGAGATAGACGCCACTGGAGATTGTTTCACCGGGTTGCCAAATAACCCCCTTTTGTCCTTCGGACATTTTCCCCCACTGGGGGACAATTTTATCGTCTCTTATATTTTCGTGTCCCCCTTTGGGTAAACTCCCCGACCGAAGGTCGGGGTAAAGGGGGTTGCAACCAATCTCCCCTGCAAATCGAATATCTCCACTATTGCGAAAGAGGCTGAAGCCCCATTCAAAGAAGGAGTGGGCAGCTCCGTTTCGTCTTCTCCTACTTATTATTTTTTGCTCCATAGTAATCGATTGCATAATATATCAAATTGGGTGGTGTGCAATGAAAAAAAACTTGTCGTAGCAACTGAAGGGAGCAATTTGGATGGAACGAAGGGAGTGGAACCTTCATCGAGAGAATTGAGTTCAAAGAACGGCTCGTCGGATGTGGTGAATATTTCCCACACTCTAATTGTATGTCAAGGTCATTCCACAGATCACGATTTTTACAGACATACTTATACAGTTGCGATCGTCTTTCTCAACCTCGGGTATTATCTCACTGTAATATGCAAATCACTGATTTACATTCTAAATAAGGATAAAGTTCTTTGACAACTATAATCTTGAGCTACTAGATTAACCATCTTAATAAGTAGTAAGATAAACAATAAACATGGTTGGATGATTTATAATAAAAGATGGTATTGGTTTACTTCACAAATAAAAAGTAAAAACATAAAAAAGTTATCAAAAGAATAACTAAATAAGATATTTCACTCAAAAAGCCTAGTTTAATGTTGAAGCTAACTTTCGCGTCATTTCTATAACCCCGCAGTTTTGGTAGAAATCTTCTAATACGATTTTTATATTCGGTAAACACATTTCCATACTTTTCTTGTAAAAATCTCTCTTCAAATGGTATTATAATTAAATACAAAAAGATGTAATTTAAAATAATTATTGGGTATCCATACCATTCATTTAATGATATACAAGTACCTATGGCTACAATAATGTTGCCTAAATAAAGCGGATTCCTAATATATGCAAAAGGGCCAGAAGTACAAAGAAAATCAGCTTCTACTTTGGTAACAGTATGCCTGCCCAAAAGATAACCAGCTGAATACGTTCTTAATGCCATTCCTAATAGCATAATTATTAAACCTACTATAAAGAATAGCAAAGAAGTTGTTCCATGTAAGCATAACTTCAAAACTATAGGTATTGCGTAGGCGGTGATAGTAAAAAACTTGCGATTTTTGAATACAAATGCTGCAATTTTATTATCCATACTAAATGCTCTATTTTCAAAATGCCGTCTAACTGAAAACGTGTGGTTTTTGTCAGCTTGATTCCTACTAACTCAATTTCCATCAACATCTAAGTTAATTATACTGGTAATATATGGTTTCCGTATAAACAAAACTTGGTTCTATATAACCGCATAGCGTTCCTTCCGAACAAATATATAACTTTCTGTCAAAAAACAAAAGATTTCTCATTCGTCATAACTGATTATCCATCTAATTCTTTTATGCAAATCATCACCACTGCCCACACCTCACTATATCCTTCATATACTACGCTGTTTGGTGCTTGGAGGAGGAAGGCGTGTTACATGTGAAGTATATTACTGTGTTATATGTTGTTGAACCCCTTTGCTCTATATTCGATCACATTACTTTTAAAACTCATCGGAAATGATTCGGGTAGATAAACAACAACCTTAGGATTCTTCTCAAGAATGCTGTGCAATCCTCCAACATGATCACTGTGAATGTGAGAAAGCACAACCAAATCTATTTCTTTCGGATTAATGCCTAACTTTCCCATGTTTGCTAACAATATTGAACCATCACCACCTGTATCGAAAAGAATATTCTTTTCAGTTCCCCTTAAGACAGGAGAAATCCCATGCAGTCGTTAGTCTTTCATCATAAGGATTATTGTTATATGTAACAATGATGCTTAGATCTCTATCAGTGGTTGTAACGTTGTTTTCTTTGCTCTGCATAATTTGTCCTATTTTATTCTCCTCATGTCCTAATAAACTAGTTACACATAATATTGTGCCAATGGCTACTACTGCTACAATAGCCATAAGCAATATTTTCTTCATTTCCATCATCACTTTATTTATTTGACTAAACTACTTCATTTAATATACAAATACAACCATCGTTTTAATAATGGTTCTTAATATTATTCGTTTTTAATTTTTTTTCTACATACCTTGAATTCATAATTCTCAAAACCCCCATATAGTCCATCTTAAATTCCAATAAATCTCCAACTTTGAAATTTTCTTCGTTATCTCCAAGGTCAACAACAATCATATCAGAACTGGTTCCTACAAACTTTATATTTGGTTTTACAGGTTCTATATGCTTTTCTTCAACATCTAGCAATCCAAGGTCTATAATTGCTTTGCAAGTTGTTTCTCCTATTTTACTCTTATCAAAGTCAAAAGTTTTACCTTCAAGATTATGACCTAATTGATCCATAGGAACAACCAGTTTCTCCGTCAATTCAATAATCTCTGTGTATAAACTAAAAACATCGTTATGCATGTTTTTAAAGGTAGAATTGTGATATACATCTGTTCCTAAAAAAAGCGTTTCGCCAACTCTAAAATGGTTAATTCCTTTGGGTAATAAGTTTTGATAAATCAAAGGGATAGTTACAGAAGAACCACCTGAAACAAAAGGTATAACCTTACCAAATTTTGCTTCAATTAATTGCTCAAATAAACTTAATTGAATTAATTTATCG
>CAZLTJ010000038.1:16194-20762 GCA_964562425.1 uncultured bacterium | reverse complement strand
CTCTAATTCGTTTCTCTAATTCAGATTTTGCTTTATCCAGATCGAAATGTGTCCATTTTTCATCGTATTGCTCGCAGACATTGCACAATCCATCCTTATTGATTTTCAATTTAGGATAGGTTTCCGGCAAGAGACATCTATTGCAGAATTTCATTAAATCCTTTCTTGTAGTCTTTTATTTAACAATGTTAGTGTTATTTCTTAATTCTGCAAGTATGATTACTATAATGATTGTCCCTAGGAGATTTCCCATGGTAAACTAAGTAAATTTTCTAGCTCTATTTTTTAATAGAAATATTTTGTATTAATAGTCATGATCGGCATGTAAAACCCAGAAAGCAATTGGTTTAGAAGAATATCCCACGTAAATCACTCAACAGGATTGATAATGTTTTATTTAGTTTTTTTATTGAAGAGCATCATAATAAAATGAAATTATAGGATGCAAATACTTAATATCAATAAATGTATATCATAGAATAAGATTCAATATTCCTCCAACAGTTAAGGATGAGAGGATCATAATAATCGCCGCTTGAATCATCTTTTTCACACCGAGTTCTTTTATTAATATCGCGAAAGTAGCAATACATGGAAAATACATCGTCAAAACCACAGAAGCGATCACCATTTGCTTCATCGTCAATTGCAGTGGAACAAGCATACCAACTGCTACATCCTTTCTTAGGAAACCGATAATTAATGCACCGACTGCTTCTTTAGGAAGTCCTAAGATTCCCTTTACTATTGGTGAGGTGATATTGCCTATAAATTCAAATATATGTAATGCGTAAAGAATATTTATAACAAGAACACCGATCAATACATATGGCACTGCCTCCTTTACAAACATGAAAATTCGCATCCAAACTTTTTTGAGAAGAGCTATGGGATATGGCAATCTGTACGGTGGAATCTCAACGAATATTTCAGGGCTTTCACCCTTGAGTGTTAGATTGAGGATAATACCTAAAATTATCCAAACAAAGAACAATGTTCCAAATACAAGACTAAGACCATATGCACCGTATTGACCAACTAGACCAATGACCATTGCAATTTGCGCCATACATGGAATAGCTATAGCCATGATTGTAGAAGCGATAAATCTTTCTCTTTTAGATTCTAGTATCCTTGTTCCCAGTGCACCTGGAACGTTGCATCCAACGCCAAGTAACATTGAGATTATTGAAAGACCGTGCAATCCAAGTTTGTGCATAAAACTATCTACAAGAACTCCAAGTCGAGGAAGATAACCGGAATCCTCCAGAAAGCTGAGAACTAAATAGAAAGCTACGATATATGGTAGAACCATCGCAATAGGAACAAATAGACCTGTCGTCAAAAGTCCCATGGATTCTACGAAGTTAATTTCGCCATCAACTAGTTTGCCGATCAACACGTTGTGCACAAAACCGGTGGATCCTAATAGAGAGGACAGTTTGAGTATTAAAGGTGACCATAGCTTTTCGAACAACGGTTCAAAAACATATCCGATTAGTGATTCTCCAACAGTTCTTATGATGAAAAAGGAAAGTAGTAGAATAGCTATCGCAAATGGAAATCCGGTTATCGGTTTTATTGATGCATCTCCTAATCTTTCCCAAAATGTATGATGACGATGTGTTAATGTTTGCACATTTTCAACAATTTTACCGATTTGAACCCACTTTTCTTCTTCTTCAAATTCAAAAGAGCTTGTCTTTGCTTCACTAATTCTTGAATAGAGCTGTTTAATTCCTTCACCGGTTATACCACATGTCGGAATAACAGGAACGCCTAAAATTTCCTCTAATTTATCGACATCTATTTGAATACCGGTATGTTTTGTTTCGTCCCAGAAATTAAGGCACACGATTAATGGAACGCGTAATTTAATCAATTGAAGTGTTAGGAAAAGATTCCTTTCCAGGTTTGTAGAATCGATAATATTAACAATAGTACCATTTTCATCATTAATTTCTTTTTCTAACATTTTAACTGCGATTCGTTCCGCTTCGGATGTAGCCTCTAATGTATAAATCCCAGGGATATCGATTACTGCAACCTTTTCATTATTTATTCTCATATATCCTTTTGTGTATTCAACCGTTGTACCAGGATAATTAGATGCAATAACATTGACACCGGTTAATCTCGAGAAAATAGCACTTTTCCCGACATTTGGGTTGCCAACCAGCAATATAGTTTTCATTGCCTATTCCTTTTTTTCTGACAGTCTTTTCACAATTATTCTTTGTGCTATGCCGTAACCAAAAGCGATTGTGATATTGTTAATTCTAATAGTGATTGGACCACGTAGGAAATTTTCTGTTAGTTTGGTTAATTTTACACCTACTCTGAGTCCTTGAGCTTCTGCTTTCCTTTTCAAGCCCATTCCACCATTAATTGCGACAACGATTGCTTGTTCCCCAGCCTTGAGATCTGTTAATTTAATGTCTTCCATTTTTTCTTTCCTATATTACTTTTATAATTCGTTAATTTTCGCTTTTGTATAACCTTTAGAAAACCAGATTATCAAAATCGAATCCACAATCATCCAAAGTATAATAAGTACTTGATAAGGTTCTGTAATGTGTCCATACAGATGATAAAGGTTCATAAGCAGAAAGATCGATGCAATTATTATGTTGAGCCAACGATTAAATGATCCTTTCAATACGAGAACAGGAAACGCCATAATCATAGGGATTACAAAGCATAGACAAAAGAAAATCAATAATGCCATCGATACCTTAGGCACATTCCCACTTTCGAAAAAGTCTAGTTGTCCGTGCGCTAAAAAGGAAACTGTTATAATTAGCCATAGTATCGAAATTATTATATTTAACTTGAATTCCTCCATTTATCTATCCTTTTATCCTGAATCATAGTGGTTATGCATTTTCTAATTATGTTCTCGAGAGTTAATTATGAATTAGAATCTAAATAAATAGTAAATATCGAGGTACGACCTTTTTATATTCGATATAATCGTTACCGTATTTGCTTTCGAGAAAACTTTCCTCATGACGTATCACCCAGTAGAAAGCAATTATTTTCCATAGTGTTATTATAGAAAGTAGAACCCCTGTTAATACTCCTGCAGACCATGCCATCAGGGCTAATCCAATAAATAAGAGTATAGCAGCAACATACATTGGGTTACGTGAGATCCTGTATATGCCAATTTTATTTAGACCGGTTTTCGATTTAATAAAAGCTATTATGGATAGTATATATATGAATGCTGCAATCAATTGGAATATGAATCCCATCCAGAATAAAAGTCCTGAGACAATCGGTGTAAATATCGATACTATAAGTAATGCTAACATTGATGGTATACTTAGAATAAAGATCTTAGGATTTCTGTGGTCCTCTCTATTTTCGATTGGGGTTCCGCGTAATTTATCAGCTATTATCCACAATACCCATGTTAACATAAACCACGTTAAAGGAAATACCCATAAAGACCATATTTTTAAAGATGCTAAATTGTACATTGTGTAGTTCTTCGATAAATATTTTCTATGGAAAATTCAATACTATGGTTAGAAGTTTTCCCGATATTCCTTTTGATTCATCAATAAGTTACAATTCTTAAATATAATTGTTAAAGTCTAAAAAACTTAGACTGCTCTAATTTATTACTTTAAATAATAATTTTGTTTAGTTTAGAAATGTCAAGGAAAAATTTTAGCAAAGCCAAAAGATTTGAATTAGATGAAAACGAAAATTTATCATAATTGTTGGAGATAATAAATTAGGTGGGGGATGATACTAAAATATCTTTTCCTGCAAATTCCTGTGATTGTTGTACTTCTTTGAAATAAGTTATCGCGTCAATCATAGATAACTTCTTCAACGTCGTCTAATTGGCTCTCGTTAAATATTCTCACAAATACATTAACAACGTTTGGACTAAATTGAATACCAGACATTCTAACAATTTCTTCTTTCGCTTCCCATGGATTAACAGCTTTTCGATACGATCTGTCAGTAGTCATTGCATCAAATGCATCCGCAACGGCCAGTATTGAAGCTCCTAATGGGATATCCTCTCCACTTTTGGAGAAATAACCACTGCCGTCATACCATTCGTGGTGATATAAAATGTACGGAACAATTCTCCTCAAGGGTCCACCAAATGCGGATATCATTGCAACACCTTGTTCAGGATGACCTCGAACGGCATCATATTCGTCCTCTGTGAGTTTCATCGCTTTGTGTATAACTTGTGCACTAACATTAAGTTTTCCAATATCATGCAGCAATCCAGCAAGTCGGATATCTTCAATAGTTCCAGGATTTAATTTCATTGCAATAGCGGTCCTTTTTGCATAGATACTTACTCGATGTGAATGATTTTGTGTGTATGTATCTCTAGAAATGAAATGATTTAGGATATTAAGTACACCTCTATAAGTTATCTTAAGTTCATCGTAGGTTTTTTTCTGACGCTCATATAAAATACCCATGCTATAACCTGTTATCATTAGGAATCCTCCCCAAACACCAATATTCATCCATTTGTCTATTTGACCACCATAAATTGTAGTTGAGTGGAATCGTTCTGGATACAAAAG
>CAZLTJ010000038.1:0-16184 GCA_964562425.1 uncultured bacterium | reverse complement strand
ACAGATAGCAATGCTGATAATGCACCTGATCGCTTACCGAAGTGATATGCCCCGAAAAGGACAGGTAGAAAAAAGAAGTTAAGGAAAAGACGTTGGTCCACAACGACAAATTGAAGAAGCGCCACTGATGCGACGACAAAGAGAATAAGGATCAATTCTCGATCGATATTCTTTATGACATTTTTTAACATTGCTAAAAAACCTCCCTCACACTAATTTTATAATGGATATAAACTTAAAGGGATTCTATTAGTGTTTTATATAACAAATACTTATATATAACAATGTCAACAATAATTATCTAATTCTTATCTAAAAGTAGATAATTTTTTCCCTTAAGAAATTTCAAATAACCAACAATAGAATAACATGACTGAATTAGGATTAAGAGCTAATATATGTATTAAGAAATCTATAATTTATTTCTATTGTGACTTATTTCCAGCTGTGTTCTTAATAAGATAATTCATTTAAGACTTGAACTGCCCAAACGTTATTCTAATACCTACCATAACCTTTTCTTGATCTGTCCTTAGGAGGATGAGCCTCGTTGACTTTAAGTTTGCGTCCTTCAAAGTCAGCATCATCCAAAGCTTCCCTGGCTTTTTCTGCTTCCGAATTGTTGGACATCTCAACGAATCCAAATCCTTTGCCTGGTATTACGTTGACACTAACAACTTCACCATACTTGGAAAATAACTCTTCTAACTGATCGTTTGTAACAGAATAGTTAAGGTTTCCAACATAGAGTTTGCTTCCCTGCATTCTAACCTCCGTTAATACTTCCTTCAACTTTATGAAATAAAGTTATCTTAATGTAAAAAACAAGATATGTGTTCTTACTTCTGTATGCAATAAGTTTAATATATTAATATGTCTTGAATATTTTTAATCATTATATCGATTCAATAAAACTTCCCTAACAAAATAAACATATCGGCTAAATTATACATTTTCTGTAGGAATCAAAGATTCTTTTTGTGTATATACGACTTTTGAGATTTTTACTTGGTATACTTGCTTGTTAAAACAGTTGATAGCTTTGGATTAACGCAAACAAACTTTTCAACTAATTTTTTTTGCTCGATTTCTTTTGTTACTTGAAATGCTCTTTACATCCGAGTGATTTCGATTTTGTACCTTCGTTGTATTCTTCTATCAGAGAAGATTTGTTTGATTATTGCCGTCCAAAAGATTGTACTATCTTTTTTATCGTTTCAAGCTCGAAATTGTCCACATTACCTTTTTGCTTAAAGATTGAAATAAGTTCTCATTTTTACTTAAAACTCGGTAGCGATAGATAGCTCTAAATTCTTCGATGAATTCTTCGGTTGGAGAATAACCGAGGATCCCAGGGGCTGTGTTATTTAATGATAAATTTATTAATTTTTGTTAAGCTTCGAAAAAGCTTATAAGAGAGGTTTCTAATCGTTTTCAATATTTCTCTTTCGATTCTCGAAACTACATTTGGTGATTTTGATGCTCAATTGCTTGACAGATAGCTCTCTGCAGTTACTTTTAATAAATTAACTTTATAAGGTGAGATAATCGTAATAGAACCTAATATTTACATGTCTTTACGAAATATACATGAAATAATTAGCAATAACGAAATAAATAATTTATAATTTTAAAAATTTACATTTTTGGAGGTGCGAACTTATGGGTATTGGAACGACAGCAGGTGCATCTGGTGGCTTAGCAATTGCACGCTATATTATTGCACAGGCTATTAAGGCATCTGGTGTAATTGTACGTGTTAATTCAAACGATTTTATGACAATATTAAGGAAGAACGATAAACCGCTTGTAGTTCTTGCTAAAGGAGGATTCCTATCTGCAAACTTTAAGTATTTGACTTCATATAAGGGCCTGGCTTTTTTTACTAAATCTAAAGAACCATTACTTCTTAGTAGCAATGTTGAGGTAATTGAAGCAAGAAAAATATGGATTCCAGATTGACATATTGAATATTGAAATAGAAATTATTGAATCAAGATTCGTATTAGTGAATAGATTATAGAGCATATTTATCGAATAATGCCAATATTATCGGTATAATTACTACACTCATTAATGCATGGAGTGAAATTTAGCAATATTAAATGTTCTGAGCCAAAACCGAGACCAATGCATGTTTGAAAGTAGATTGTCATATCTTAAATTTGGAGCGATCGTTGTTTAATGATGATATGAAAAAGCAACTGGATTTAGTCCGTAAGGCTTACGATTTGACTGTTGAGGAATACAATAGAGGGATCGATCCATTGGCTAAAGTTCCAGATGAATTCAAAAATTCCCTTGAATTTAAAGAATTTCAAGAATGTATAAATTTATCTTGCAGCAGTGCTGCACCAGAAAATAAATCATTTTTAAACCCACAAGTTGGTATGCAGTTTCTTGATGCTGGTTGCTGTGCGAATCTAGCATCCTATCGATTAGACAGATGGCTCTCAATCTATTACGGTATCGATATTAGTTCCAAACTTATGAATGCAATGAAAACTTTTGTTTCCCAAAAAAATCTTCCAATAGGTGGTTTATGGGTGGCTGAGATTTCCAAACTGCCGTTTGAGAGCAATTTCTTTGATATTGCAGCCTTAATAGGAGTGCTTGAATATTGCTCTATTGAATACACAAAAAAAGCTCTTTCCGAATTAAACAGAATTTCAAAACCGAATTCAAAGATAGTTTTAGATATTCCGAATATGAGTCATCCACACGTTAATACAATGTTCGAATTAGAAAAGTATTTAGGAAGACCAAATATTCCAAAGTCGAAACTTAAATTTGAAAAAATTCTGAAACCTTTATTCCATATTGATAAAATTGATGATTCAAAAGTTATGCTAAAATATTTTGTTAGAGTAATTAAATAGGTCTAATGTTCGAAAAGAGTTATATGACAGATCTTTAATATAGGATTTACGGTAAAATTTGGATTTTTGATCCTAGAGTAGTATGTTATTGTACAGGATAAATGATATTAAATGGCGAGGTTTTTAAAATAATAATCATAAAAAATTTTCAATAGAATAATTAAGATTTTAAAAAGGGAAATTTATCATGTATAATTTTTTGCCAGAGAAAACTAATTCAATTGAAGAATATGAAAGGAGGTGAATTATAATGCCATTAGTAAAAATTGATGGTCCGATAATAAAAGATATTGAAAAGAAAAGGCAATTAGTAAAACGAATTTCTGATGTGATATTTGATATATATGGAATCGCCAAAGAGCATATTATTGTATTAATACAAGAGAATTCTGAAGAGAATGTTGGAGTTGGAGGTCAGCTAATTGCAGACAAACACAAAAATATGACCTAAATTATCCATGGGTTCATTATCTATATCTATGGTTCAGGTTTCTTAATTTTCCATATATTTTTATTGCGAAGTGACTCAGATTTTTTATCAATCTTGAAATAATTATCGTAGCGTGGTTTTTTCTGAAGTGCGATCTTTTCTATAGAGAGATTATGATGATCATATACTTTCTTGAGAATTAATGAATAGTATAGATAATGGAAACCGGTTAACAAAGGCGTCAATATCCCGATATTTATCTTGGGCATTAAATGCATCCACAGATGTGCTGAGTATTTTTCCTTTAACGGGCGAAAGGCATCAAAATTTGCTTGTCAAAGTTTTCCTAAGCTCAAAAGAACATAATGTTGTTATTCGCAGGATGCCTTGCACTGAGAATTTCAGCTTCGCTCGTAAGGTTTTTCCTTATAATCTTGAAGCGGAGTTTACTGCATTAAAAAGAACTTGAAAAGGTTGCTCTTCCAACTCCCAAAGTCTGGGAATTAGACGTGACTGGGAAATTTTTAAGAACTCCAGCGTTCATGATGGAGTATATAGAAGGTCCAACACTTCTCGAAGTTGTTGAATCGAATCCGGAAGATGTAATAAATCGGTCTGCCGTTACTATCTTAGAAATGAATCAAATAACAACAGCTCAGGTTCCTAATGTTGTAGTTTATTCGGGTATACCAGCAAATGCACCAGCAGATTCTCTTGGATGGTTAGAAAATCAGACTAAACATATTGATGTTCCTGATTTTTTCACGAATGGGTTTAAAGTTTTAGCAAAAGAATATCCTTACAATAGACAATTAAAAGCATTCGGCAATGGCGATCTTGGACCACAAAATTTCATTTAAACTTCAGACGGAAATATCGTGACTCTTGAATGGGAATATGTTGGTTTCAATGATCCACTCGCGGAAATTATGCTATTGCATGTTTAGGCCTAAGGACGATCCATTTTTAAAAAAGTATCCACTTGATCGAATATATTGTGAAATGGCAGGAATTGATATTAAAATTCTTAGATGGTATGAATTATATAGTGCGCTTGAAGGTTGGATTTATGCTGTGAACGATCGGATAAGGCAAGAATGTGTATACACGAGCAGAGAGCACTGGCTTTGCTTTTATGAATAATAGAGATATTATCTTGTAACTTTCATTAAATTAAATTTCTTACGAATGTTTGCATAACGAGTTTTTGGGAGTATAAAGTGCAGAAATATAAATATTCTGGTAATTATGATGATCCAGTATTGGCTGAACTATATGATCGATTTGAAGCATACACGAACGATATCGAATTTCTCAAAACGCTTATTAGTAACAGTAAACCTTTGAATATACTGGAATGTTTTAGCGGAACTGGACGGATTCTCATTCCTCTTGCCAAGGAGGGGCATAGGATAACTGGGATAGAGATATCGAAATGTATGAATAACCGTGCTGTGAAAAAGATTGATACGCTCGATGAAAAGATACAAAAGCTAATAAGTATAAAAGTTCGAGATGTATTGGATGGCGATTGGGGTTCCGGATATGACCTAATTATTATGGGTGCTAATGCCTTTTTCGAACTGTCTTCTACACAACAGCAAGAACGATGTATTGAGTTAGCACATGAAGCACTTGTCCCAGGAGGTTTAATATTCATTGATAACAACGATTATAAGGGAGATTGGGGGAAAGGTCTATTTAGGAAAGAACGCATTGGCTTTGAGGGTTATTCTACCGATGGAACCTACGGAAAAGGAACAACCAAGGACTTAAGATTCGACGATGAACACCAAGTTCTCGAAATGAAACATACATGGTACACTCGCGGCACAGATGGAAAAGAAATTTTCAAAGAATATCTTTGCAGTAAACATCCTGTTAGTGCAAAGGAAGTAAAATTCTGGATGAAAAAATATTCGTTCCACATATTAAAAATATTTGGTGATAGGCAGGGAAATCCATATACAACGGAAAGCAATCGAGCGATATTTTGGGCTAAGAAATCTTAATTTAATTAATGGGAATTCAGTGAATCGATCGAATGCATACGATGTTATTAAACGAATAATCTACAAATAACAATTCTCGATAGTTAATAAAATTGTATGATTAACTTTGAAATATTATATCATAATAATATTGTCAATAATTTTTCATTTTGTCATCCAGAGGTAGTATGATGCTGCTTGCCAGCCTACAAAATGTTAGTAAAGATTATGGTATTCAGACTGTCTTAAAAGACGTAACATTAAAGATTAGCTCTAAACAAAAGTTAGGCTTAATAGGACCCAACGGTTCTGGTAAAACAACGATTCTAAAAATCCTTCTTGGCAATGAGCCACAATCTAAAGGCATTTCATTTCTTCGAAGGGATTTAAAAGTCGGTTATGTACCACAATACGTTGATTACGAGGAGGATAGCTTTGTCTTGGATTATATATTGGCTGAATATAAGCATTTAGCTGCTGTGCTTCATAAACAGGAAGAGCAACTCTCTCAAGTGACCGAAGTTGAAATGGATAAGGCGTTGCAGGAGTATCAGCAGGCTCGAGATGCTTATGATTGTATAGACGGTGATAATTATGTTAACCGTACAAAAGCAATGTTAGATGCTTTTGGTCTTGCAGGGAAGGAAAATCAGAGGATAAATTTGCTTTCAGGTGGTGAGAGAAATGTATTATCTATGTCAAAAGCACTTCTTTCAAAACCCGATTTGCTTATTCTTGACGAACCTGCAAACCACCTCGACTATCTCGGTATAGCATGGTTAGAGGAATTTTTGAAAAGATTCAAAGGTGCGTTATTAGTTGTTTCTCATAATCGTTATTTACTCGACCGTGTTGTAGATGGCATTCTTCACCTTGAGGATGGTCGTATTACTTACTATGATGGAGGTTATTCGGACTTTCGAGCAACTCAATTACGTAATTTGCTTGCTCAACAATCAGATTATATCGCCAATCAAAAGCGACTTGCGCAACTTGAAGCATTAGTAAACAAATTTGCACAACTTGCTCGAACTTACGATGATCCGAAATGGGGAAAGCGGCTTCGAGCAAGACGCTCACAGCTCGATCGTGAAAAAAAGCAAGCTGTCGAAAAGCCAGTTATTAAAGAATCGTCAATTAGAGCGCATTTTTCATCTGAGAGTTCTAAAGCAAACATTGCACTTCAACTACATGGATACAATAAGGCTTTCGGGGAATTGAAACTGTTTGAGGATGTTAATATTAATATAGCCTGTGGGGAACGTATTGCTCTGGTTGGTCCAAATGGATGCGGTAAAACGACGCTATTGCGGGACATTGTTAACCGTGGTGCTTGGGAGAATCCCGTAATTCGCATAGGACCAAGTCTGCGCATTGGTTATGCTGCGCAGGAACAGGAAATCCTTCAGGGGAATCGAACAATTCTTGAAGAGATAATGGCAACCGCTCCTATGAGTCGTAAGCAAGCTTCTGCAATATTGGCACGTTTCCAGTTCCGATCGGAAGACTTTAATAAGAAAATATCCAAACTATCAGGTGGCGAACGAAATCGTCTGCAATTGGCGCGGCTTATTGTATTGAAACCGAATTTTCTTATTTTAGATGAACCGACTAATCATATAGATATTTCGGCTCGTGAGGATATCGAGGAAATGTTAGAGGATTTTGACGGTACGATTCTTGTTGTTTCTCATGATCGTTATTTTCTTGATAAAATTGTAAATCGAGTTGTTGAAGTATGTGATAAACAATTAATTTCTTATCCCGGAAATTTCACTGAGTACTGGTATTCTCGAAAGGAAACGATCTTCCACACAGATGGTAGCATCACAAAAAGACGAAAAAGTCGAGAACGAAAAACTTCAAAACAATTGCACGGAAAGGAATTAAGAGAGTTGGAACTGAAAATTCGAAAGTTAGAGCAGGAGAAGCTTAATCTGGAGTTTGTTATTGCTGAAGCGTTTGCTAATCGGGAGCATAATAAAGGTCGCAGAGTATCGAAACAACTCGAAAGACTAAGGACTCGACTTAGCGAGTTATACGAGAAATGGATTGAAGTTTATGGTTGAATTCTATAATGAAATAATACTATAATAACTGGAGAATAATGGATATTAGTAGAAAACCTTTATATGACAGAGAAAAAGCCCGATGTCTTGGTGGTGGAGGAATTATGTGGCAGCATGAGAATCAGGAAAAATTCTCGCTTTTGCTTGAAAATATTGGATCGTGCGAAAGACTTGTCGACATAGGTTGCGGCTGGGGACAATTACTTGGAATGGCTCAGGAGTATGTATCGGAACTATGGGGTGTTGATGAAAGTCCTGAGATGATAAAGCGTATTAAAAGGAATTGTCCTAAGGTAAATGTGGTGATCTGTCGAGCGAACAATTTACTGCTTCCAGATAGTTATTTCGATATAGCTATAACATCACAAATGCTTCATGAAGTAAAGCTCTTTGGTGAGAAATCCGACCTTCGAACGACTTTGCTCGAGATTCGAAGAATCCTAAAGGATAATGGGAGATATTTTCTACTAGATCACTTAGATGCTGGTGATGGAGAAATTATGGTGAAATTACCTAAAAAGAGAATTACACAGTTATTGGAATTCGAGGAAAAGTTTAAGTTTTATAAAGCTAATCACGAAACGGTTGGAGAAAAAATAATAAAAATCTCTAAACGTTGTCTACAGGATTTTCTAACGAAATATTGGTCATTTAACACTTCGATGGAATCGATGGAAATGAATGAAACTCATAATGTCTTTCGCAAGAATGAGATTGTTGGATTGATCGAATCTTTGGGCTTTTCTGTTTCTAAATGGGTAGTTTTTTCGAATATTCAAACGGATATTAAACGTGTAAAAGGTGAACTTCTCGAGGGAAGTTTTTGGTTCAGGAAATTTTTATTCATTGCTAAAAAGCTATAGAAACACTATAAAATATTTTGTTGATTATAAATCTTAGACTTTTACGATATTTATGAAAGAGAAATTACTGCTATTCATAACTTTGCTGATCTGCTTGAGTGTAATAGTTATCCATAATGTCGCAATTCATCCATGGATGTTAGATGATGCATTCATTTCGTTTAGATATGCTGAGAACTTTTCTCAGGGTCATGGGTTTGTATACAATTTAGGTGAAAGAGTGGAGGGGTATACAAATTTTCTGTGGGTTTTACTTCTTGGTCTTGGAAATATCGTTGGCATTAATATCATTATATTTTCAAAAATACTAGGCTTTTTATTCAGCATTGGATGTGTATTATTGTTAATTAACTCGCACAAGTTTATTAAGAATATTGATAGAAATGTTTCTGTAATGTCAGCACTATTATTTGGTACCTGTGGTATTTTTACACCATGGGCTAGTAGTGGAATTGAAGTTGTGATGTTTACTTTTTTTGTATTATTGTCGGTTTTATTTTATATTTCAATTAAAAATTCAAAAGGTAACAAATTTAAATTCTTTTCCATAGGAATCTTTTGTGCTTTCTCTGCGCTAACACGACCGGAAGGTTTATTAATTTTTGCAATTATACTAATTGATTTACTTATCGCAAGCATTAAGAATAAGAATAAAGATTTTCTCTACATGATAGCTTCTTTTCTTGCTATATATCTTCCGTATTATTTCTGGAGATACATGTATTATGGCTATTTATTCCCGAACACATTTTATGCTAAAGTTGGTATAAGCATAGCGCAAATATCGAGGGGCATTGAATATTTATTACGCTTTGCAATTCCATCCTTGTTTATACTTATTCCGGCATTGATAGGATTACTTACGAAGAAGTGGATTAGAAAGTACAACAGATTATATTTATTACCTTTTATTGGCGTTTTGTATGTTCTATATATTATAAGTGTAGGTGGAGATTCAATGCCTGCATTCAGGTTCTTTACGCCGATTTTGCCATTAATGTGTATAATTTCTGCAATGTCCATTCCGTTATTGTTTAAATCTAAACAAGTAAGCATGTTAGTTGTTGCATTAATCGTATTCTATAATCTGATTCAATTGCGAATTGATAGGGAAATATACAGACACATAGCTAATGACAAAGTAGCATTATATGGAAGAGAGGTTGGCATTTGGTTGAAAAATAATACACCCAATAACACTATCATTGCAACGAACACAGCAGGAAGCATACCGTATTACTCGAAATTGAAAACCATTGATATGCTTGGACTTAACGATAAACATATTGCTCATAGAGATATAAAATCGTTTGGAAAAGGCAGTGCAGGTCACGAGAAAGGTGATGGTGTTTATGTTCTATCAAAAAAACCGGACTACATACAATTTGGTAGCAGTTTAGGTTCAAAAGATCCTATATTTCTGAGCGATAGAGAACTTTACAATATTAGCGAATTCCGTGATCAATATGAACTTAAAGTTTATAATCTCGATTCTGGACATGAATTATTGATCTATAAAAGAAAGAAGAACATTGAGTAAATGGTGTTTTCATGGTTGTAATTTGGATTTCTCACAATTTCAGAATGATGTCATACAGATCAGTTTTATAAAGCACTTAAAAATTTCATTTACAATATTTACATATTCTATATTATTTATCTGTGCAAGATCGTAATCGTATAGCTCTTTGAATTGTATGCACCCCATAAACATGGTGGAGAAATCAGAAACATCGATTGTAATCTCAATTTCCGACTCGATATCATTAAATATCCCGGGAATATTAATAATTCTGTATATTATTCCAACTTGTTGAGTTTTCTTATATCGGTCAATAGATATCCACAAATTAAGCAATCTAAATTATTTTAGAAATCTGAAGCAGATGCTATTTCAAATAAATCAACTTTGCACAAATATTCCCAGATTTTGGCCTAACAAAATATATCCCACTACTCAACAATTCAGAAGGTTGCCATCGGGCTATCCTGTCTTTTACTTGTATCGATGTAACGATTTTCCCGTTAAGATCAATGATTTCAACATAACGATCATTGACAGGTAAGCTTATGACGAATTCACTGTTGCTTAAGTAAACATTTATCAGGAATTCATTGTTATAATCAGTATTAATTTCTTTTACAAACGATGATTCTGGTTGTACTGTAACTGTCAGAGAACATTCAGGACTGCTCATTTCTAAAGTGATAATTGTGTCTTCAGGTGAAATTGTGAATCGATCTTTAGTGAAAGATAAAAGATAAGACCAGTAATATGGACCTAAAATAAATTTTGCAATACCTGTTGCGGATGTGTAAATAGAATCTTTAAACGGAGGGGATAAAAAGTCTCTAATTCTAACAAATACCGACTCCACTGGTGAGCTTAATGTGTCTAAAGCTAATACTGTTATATTTACAGGAGGCATCATATAAGCTAGAACCTCCACCGAACATACCGGATCTGAAATGCTTAGTGTAAATGTTGTCTCTGTTGGAGAAATAATATAAAAGGGTTTACTACACAATACAGTATAATTACCTAATTCTCGATCGAGATCCAAATATGCATGACCTGTAGTGTCTGTATATAAGGAAGTTATAAATGTTGTTTCAAACTCAACTCCCACCCAAAGGGAATCAACAGGATTTCCTAAAGTATCGTGAGCATAAACAAATATACCGATAGGTGGAATTAGATACCCAGTGAATTCCAATGAACATATAAGAGCAGAGCTACTAATTGTAATTGTTGTTTCGGATGGTTCGATTACATATAGATCCTGAAGGCTATAAATTTTGTAATCACCATAATCATCGACAATAAATTTTGCATTACCAATTGAATCTGTTAATGAGAAATCATAGTATGGTGATGACAAACTAGAAATTATGACAAATACATTACTGATTGGATTTCCAGATGTATCTTGAAAATGCACATATACTGCCAAAATTGTTTCGGCATAAGCGATAAAATTTAATGTACAAATAGGCTCATAAATATCTACTGTTACTGTTGTCTCACTTGGGATGACAATGTATGAGTCCCTGTAGCACGAAACTGTAAAATCACCATAGCGGAAACCTATTGGGAAATGGACATCTCCTGCGGAATCGGTGAGTGAAGAATCTATAAATGTTGACGAGTCTAAATAAACTGAGACATGCAACGATTCTGTTGGGTTTGTTAAGTTATCTTCAGCATGGACCAAAATTTCAGCAGATGTTAGCAGGAAAGCAGAAATATTTAACGTGCAAACAGGTTCTATTATTCCTACTGAAATTATTGTATCTGACGGGTCGATGACATATTCAGGTTTTGACGCAGAAACAACAAAAAAACCAGTGCTATCTAATTGAAAATTAGCTATTCCCATTACATCGGTATATTTCGAATCTCTATAACGTGGTGGAATGCTGCGAACGGAAATATATAATGATTCTGTTGGTTCTCCCAGCAAGTCCCGTGCTTGGAGAAATATTTCAGCAAAAGGTTTAGTTGAATCTCTATACGCTATAATGTTTAATGTACAAATAGGTTCAGATAGTTTCAAAGTTATCATTGTATCTTCTGGAATAACAATATACCCATATCTGCTAATGGATATACTATAATCTGTATATGGCAACCACGATAATTTCAAAATACCGGATAAGTTAGTGTATGAAGTTATCATGAATGTCCCTGAATCATCCTTTATAAAAACAAGTAAAGATTCAATCGGACTTCCAAATGTGTCCCGAGCAACAATTACTAGTTCTGTTTTAATATCTGGTGTATTGGGATCAATATCGATAATAGCACCGAGTTCATTGTATATATATGAATTTATTTTTACATTTCGTTTATCAGGATCTGTCTCTGTGAGATTCGTAAGCCAAAACGCACCGGAACTATCTTTTAACGATGATACAATTACTGGGATATCTGCACTTACCCAATTATAGTATCTGAGAGAATCGTATAGGATGCTTGGGAATGCACTTTCAACAAGAAAATAGTCGGGTTCGATGGAATATTCAATTTCCTGAATTACGTTTTTCATATTACTTACCCAGCGACCTTGAAGAAGCAGCCAAATATCGGCTATAGTATCTGCACTGTATAATCTTGGTAGATCCACACTTTCGTTGGAAATTGTAATAAGATAAGTGTATTCGCAGCTATCTCGTGTTACAATTGTATCGAGTCTTATTGTAGGATCGATTAGAGGATTAAAATTCAATCGACTTAGCTTTCGTCTCACACGCTTGATGTGTCCTTCAGGACCGATTATTGGCACCGATTGGAAAATTCGATTAAATGAATCGACTTCCCAAACAGGTCCGGGTATTATGGTTGTATTATAAGCATCTGCCAAAATGCATAGGCTGTCTAATATCGCTTCAATTTGAGCTGTCCAAGGGAATGTATCCGCAACCGAATAAGTTATTGAATCTGGGAAGTATTGAAATTCTATTCTACCGCGATTTTGTAATCCACCTAAACCACAATCGGGACCGACAATAAGATCTATTGCTGAATCAGAATCGAGCATTTCAGTGATTCGGCTGAGCAAATTTAATGTGGAATCGGTACTTTCTAACCATACTGATCCAATTTTTATCCGAGCCCATGATAGGGAAATTGATAGGCAAATTATAATTAGAATTGTAAACCATTTATTCATGATTACCACCTTGTTTCATAGAAAAAATCAATGATCGAGCAGAACTCGTCTGCTTTCTTTTCCGCATTTTATTATATACTCTCCTGGCGGATTTTGTCCATTTACTGCACCAATCCAAAAACCTTCGCCATCCTGAATTTCAATAGTTTCGATAAGATTTCTATTATTATCGTATATTATGGCGGAATCACAATCAGCTCCCATTATGAAAACAGGACCAGAGGAAATTTCGGGCAAAACCATAAGAGATTCTGGACCAAAATCGGTTGTGTAAGCATACAGAATTGGAAGAGTATCATCGATGGCAGGAATATTAATATCCACTACGAAAAAATGAGGATGAATATCGATCCAAGCCAAGGGTTCATACGCAATTGGAAGTTTTCTGTGATTGTTTATCCTGGATGCACAGAATCTCGTAGAACTGTATATGTCCACAGAAACTAAGATTGCATCTTCTCTAACCCAGCCATCGGTGACAATGTCCCATATTCCTGCAAATGAAATCGGGGTACTTACGTAGGACCATCTTTGGGTTCGAGAAAGCATAGAAGAATCACCAGCAGCAGACCATGTGCCATGTGGTAAAAGCCACAGTGGTGACGGTGGATCGACAGGATCGAGGAGATCGTCCAACCTACTGTTTTCATAACAAATTGTTGTCATAACAGCTATTTTAGCACCGTATTTAACATAAACTGTATCTGGATAAATGGTTGTATCCCTAACAATATCAGTAGAACTAGGCTGGCATTTGCGTCTAAACCTTACTAATCGACCATCAGGATGGAAAATGGGTATAGTGTTGTAATTAATTCCTGCTATTACCTCACCGCATGTTGCTGCCCAAATGTAACATGTCTCGCTTTGTGCAATATATCTGAGAGTATCTAGATAATGAGCAGTAGATACATCACCAGGATCTGTTGAATCAAGTGGATGCGGAACATACCCTAAAGTAGAATCCCATGTGAATGTTACTTCCGGACGGGAATGCGAGCCTCCGTCGGTACCTGCAAACGCAAATTCTGGGAAAAGGATTATGTCTAAACCATCTGCATATTCAACTAACTCGATTGCTCTTTCTACTGCAAATTGAGCTGCATGATTCCAATCGCCACCTACGAATCCACCTCGAACTACTCCAATTCTAACAGGAACTGCAAATATACTAGTCATTGTTAATAATACAATTATAATTGACTTCATGTGATACCTCCTAGTAAAATATAAACTCAATACATAAAACAATATGAAAAAAGAGTTTAATAATCGAGGTGTTAGACTTTTATTGATCTGTGTTAGTATTTTCAACTAATAAAATGTGGATCGGTTGGTTTCCCTTAGATTTTTAATCGAACCAAATAGATCACCTCATATTTAAGAAAGGAAATTTGATTTATATTGCAAGTTTTTTATGTCTATTCTTACAAATATAAGATTTAACTCATAGATCATTTATAATTTCTATTAAATTTCTTTTTTCTTTCATTTTTCTTAAAAATAAGATAATTTCTAAATTAAAGTTCTAACGAGAATAGATAATAACAAAATATTTGATGCAGGATTTCCCAACACATTCTGAAATGGAAATTTTGCTTTGAAATAGTTTTAAGATAAGGTTGTATATCCAAAGAAAGGAGGTCTAATGAAAGAATACACAGACTTAGCGTTGGAAATTGCTCAGAAAGCTGGGGTGAGTTTTGCGGATATTCGTATTGTCGAGGAACGACAAAACCGTGTATATGTGGAAAGGCGTTCGATAAAGCTCATAGATGAGACAGAGAGTTTTGGCTATTGTGTGCGTGTATTGGTAAACGGTGCATGGGGATTCGCATCCAATACACTTCTCTCGAAGGATGAGGTTGCCCGAACAGCGGAATTGGCGGTTACAATTGCCAAAGCATCTGCAAAAGTTCCAAAGGATGAACCTGCCGTAATGGCGTCAGAGAAGGCTTATGTCGATACATGTATAGGACCTTGTGATGAAGACCCGTTCTCTGTACCTAATTCCGAGAAGGCTGAGCTTTTACTTGATACAACTAACACTATCCTTGATATGCCTAATATCGCAATGGCATGGGGATTATTACAGTTCATTCGCACACGTCGTATAATTGCCAATACAGATGGAAGTTATTTAGATATGACTAATTACTTTGCTAATCCTATCCTCTCTGCTATTGCTGTTGTGGGGAACGAATCGCAAAGTAGGGATTATCAGGTTGGTGGGCAACAAGCAGGTTTCGAATATATCCGTGAGATTGATATTCTGGGTAACGCAAAGAGAATTGCAGAACAAGCGGTTATCAAATGCAATGCTGAAAAGAGCCCAACAGGAGTTATGGACCTTGTTCTCGATCCTGATCATCTTGCACTTACGATGCACGAATCTGTTGGACATCCTACTGAACTGGATCGCATACTTGGCTGGGAAGCCAATATGGCTGGTCGAAGTTTCATTAAACCTGAGGATGTAAATAAGTTGCGATATGGCAGCGAAATCGTAAACTTTACTGTAAATAACGAACTAGATGGTGGGCTTGGCAGTTGGTTTTATGATGATGATGGAACGAAAATGCAGAAATTCCCAATTATTAAGGATGGAATTCTGATTAGTCTTGGAACAACACGTGAAACTGTGCCATTAATAGGTTGGAAGCGTTCGAATGGTTGTTGCCGTTCTGATGGCTTTAATCATTTCCCGATTAATCGCATACCAAATCTCTACATGGAACCCGGAACAGACGATTCTGTTACACCAGAAGACCTCATCGCAGGTGTTGATAAAGGCATTTACATCGAAGGAATGGGTAGTTTCTCAATTGATCAAATGCGAAACAATTTCCAATTCGGCGGCGATATGTTCTGGATGATAGAAAATGGCAAAAAAACTAAACCACTAAAGCTTGTTACTTATCAAGCACACACAACACAGTTTTGGAACAGCTGTGATGGAATTGCAGGAAAAGACTATTGGAAACCGCATGGTGTAATGAATTGTGGCAAAGGAGAGCCTATGCAGGTAATGAGAATGACCCATGGTTCGAGTTACAGTCGATTCCGAAATATTAACGTTGGGGGAGCGAAATTATGAGAGATAAAAATGAAATAAATGCATTACTTGAAGAAATACTATCAAAGGTTACCGCACCGCAAGCACAGGTAACTTATTCATATGAAAGTAATCTCGCTTCTCGATTCGGAGAAAATGCAATAACGCAGAATATGGGTGGTGAGGAAGAAGGTATTAGGCTAGTTGTTGCATATGGGATGAAG
>CAZLTJ010000037.1:0-20898 GCA_964562425.1 uncultured bacterium | reverse complement strand
ATTTTTATACTATTCAACGATACAAGCTTATTCTCGAATTCAAATTCAATCTTATTACCAATAGCAATATCATTACACCACACGCAAAAATGCTCCATAAATTCCTTTATGTTTACTTGTTTCCTAATAGGAGATATGTTGCCTGCAATCGCAATGAATTCCCGAACAATTTTATCTACGCGTTTGGCCTCTGATAAACCAACCTGAATGATTCTATTGAAATCCTCAGGATTTTCCGAAGAGATGAATTCAACCATCAAACGTTGAAGAGAAATTGAAATTGCATTAAGTGGATTTCGTATTTGATGTGCTACCGAAGCTGCAACCTCTCCAAGTGATCTTAAGTGAAGAAGACGCTCATGCTCCTGCCTGAGTTGGAACATACGGTTTGAAATCGTGAAAAGCATCATTGTTGTTATAACAGTTAAAAGCGCTAATATTGTACCAAGACCAAGTATAAGTTTCATAACGCTGAAAACTTCTCTATATTCTGATAAAGGTAATCCAATCCTCAATACACCTGAGAACTCTCCGAGCTTTGGGAAAGGATAGACAAGTTCCAAGACTTTTTCTCCTTGAAATGTTATTCTACGGCTTTCAGAAACTTTTTCGGTTGTAACCTTTAAAAGAAATGGATCCGATTGGATTGAAGTCATTCGTTTTATATCTTTAGAACTAACAATTATACCTGCTGTATCTTGAAGAAGTATATATCGCACTGATGGGGTTTCAGCTAGCTGTCTTGCCAGTTTTCCAATTCCGACATCATGAGTTATCGGAGGGGGGATAAAAAGAACAATGATTTTCATAGATTGAGATATAACAGCTCCATATGGTCCTGTTGCAGGTGGAAAATCCGGATCAAGACCGAATAAAAATATTTCACCTTCTTTTGAAAAATTGGAAATAAGTTGAGGAAGTTCCCTGAGAAAATTCTCTTCCTCTGGAGTGGTTAGACCTTTAATTTCTTTTATTTGACCGTTGTAATCGATTATGGCTGTGCTTTTTACAAAATGTGGATATTTTTCATATACTTCTTCTGGTGCCTTTCCGCTAAGCATTTGAATAAGTCTCATTCGCCATTGACTAATATCGAATTTCTGCATACTATGAATCTGTCTTGCACCCTCAATAAAAATATTAGCTAGTGAAATGGCGTCTTTCTCAACCATAAATAGCGCAGATTTACGACTCCTTTGTACTGAATAGTAAGTTGTTATAGCCGCAATTAATAATGCTATCCCAAGGCTTATTAATACAATTGTGCGAAGTTTATAAAGCATTATACATACTCAGAAGCGATATCAGATCTATAAAAAACTTTTTCAAAATCTATTCTATTTACTGTTGCATAAGAATTCTCTGTGGCAAGTTTATAAGTATTGCCTAATCCTACAACATTTAAAACCCTTCCACCGTTTGTAATTATTGCATTACCACGTCTGGCTGTTCCTGCATGAAAAATTAAAGCCTTGTCTTTTATTGCTTTATCAAGATCATTAAGTCCGTCAATCGTATATCCTTTTCTATATCTTTTCGGATAACCACCAGAAGCAATAACTACACATACAGCTTTTTTGTTGTTCCATTCAATATCGGCTTCAAGAATTCTTCCTTCTAAAGCGTAAAGTATAAGTTCAAGAAGATCAGATTTCATAATCGGAAAAATAACCTGTGTTTCAGGATCGCCGAATCTACAATTGAATTCCAAGACTTTTGGTCCATTTTTTGTCAACATAATGCCTGCATATAATATTCCCTTAAATGGTGTTCCCATATATCTCAATCCATCTATAGTGGGTTTGAGGATATTATTTACGATTTCGTTGAGAAGTTGCTCATCTATCTTAGGATGCGGTGCAATAGCTCCCATTCCACCTGTGTTAGGTCCTTCATTTCCGTCGAGTGCTCTTTTATAATCCTGAGATGGTTGAAGAGGTATTAGATTTTCTCCATCTGTAATTGCTAAAATAGAGGCTTCAACACCCTCGAGAAATTCCTCGATAATCACTCTTTTACCAGCATCACCCCAGGTTCGTTCGATCATCATATGGACAACTGCATCACGAGCTTCATCAATGTTATGAGCTACAACCGAGCCCTTTCCTCCTGCTAAGCCATCAGTCTTTATTACTATAGGGAAATCTTTTTCTTCAAGAAAATGAATTGCTTCCTCAGCATCAGAAAACACGAGAAAACTTGCAGTTGGAATATGAAACTTATACATAAATTCCTTTGAAAAAACTTTACTATATTCAATTTTAGCAGCTTTCTGTGTTGGACCAAACACATTCAATCCTCGCTTTGTAAAGCTGTCAACGATACCATTTGCAAGAGGTATTTCGGGACCTACAATTGTCAAATCGATGGAATTACGTTCTGCGAAGCTTGCCAGACATCTTATATCTTCAGCGTCGATATCTACAGTTTTGGCAATTTTAGAAATTCCTGCATTACCAGGAGCAACGAATAACTCATTTATATACGGACTTTGATTTATCTTCCACGTCAAGGCGTGTTCTCGACCGCCACCTCCAACTATCAAAACCTTCATAAAACCCCTTTCTTATTCTCTAAGAATATCTAACTTACTTAATTGTTTTTAGCAATAACAAATTCAGAAAAAATAAAGTAATGCACAACAATTTATATCTTGACTTTAGCAATTTGATTTTTAATTATATCAAAAGTTAATGTATAATTTTTATCAACTATTTACATCGGGGGTCAATATGCATAAAAAATTATTCATTCCAGGTCCAACTGAGGTTCTCGAGGATGTTCTTGAAAAACTAGCTACTCCCCAAATAGGGCATAGAACCAAAGAATTCTCTGAACTTTTTACTTCTGTAGTTTCAAAACTAAAGAAACTTCTTTTTACCGAGAATAATGTTATTCTATCAACAAGTTCAGGGACAGGACTGATGGAAGCTGCGGTTCGCAATTTTATAAAAAGAAAGGTTCTTTCCACTCATTGTGGTGCTTTTTCGGAGAGATGGGGAAAGATTGCCGAATCTAATGGAAAAGAAATGGACTCAATTCAAGTAGAATGGGGTAAACACATCCCCACTGAAGAAATTGATAAGGCACTTGCCACAGGTAAATACGATACGCTTTTGTATACTCATAATGAAACATCCACAGGTGTTATGAATCCTATATCTGAAGTTGCTGAAATAATGAAAAAATACCCAGAAGTAGTATGGTGTGTTGATGCTGTAAGTTCAATGTGTGGATATATGTTTAAGGTTGATGAGCTTGGTGTCGACTTTATTTTAGCAAGTTCACAAAAATCTTTTGCTTTACCTTCTGGATTTGCAGTTGCTACAGTTAGCGAAAAGGCTATTGAAAGAGCAAAAACTGTTGAGAATAGAGGATTCTATTTTGATATTATGGTTTTTCTGAAATATATCGATAGAAACCAAACCCCAACCACTCCTGCAATTCCGCATTTATTTGCGCTTAACTATCAATTGGATAAAATTCTTACTGAAGGAATAGAGAACCGACAGAATAGATTGCAGCAGATGGCTGAATATACAAAGAATTGGGCAAGGAAATATTTCGCATTATTTGCTGAAAGTGGTTATGAATCTCTAACTCTAACGGCAATAACAAACACAAGAGGTATTTCAGTTGCTGGTCTTAATAAAGAACTTGCTAATGTTGGGAAAATGATATCCAATGGTTATGGTAAGCTTAAAGAAAAAAGCTTTAGAATTGCTCATATGGGTGATCTAACTTTAGATGAAATTAAAGAATTGTTAAATGATATTGAAAAAATACTAGGGTTATAGATTATGGAAAAGGATATCAAAGAAAATTTTTCTGTCAGGGAAAAAATATACAGAGCTGCTGTTGAGTTATTCGCAAGAAAAGGATATTCTGGTACTACAATTCGCAGTATTGTACAGAAGGCTGAAGTAACTCAGCCTATGGTCTATTATTATTACGGGAATAAAGAACAACTTTTTGCATCTTGTATTAAGGAATTGTACAACCAACTTACAACGGTATTCCAGAAAATTGACCCCGAACTCCCTTTTGACATTCTTTTGAAAAAGATGCTAATTGCTGGCAAAGAAAAATTTTCTGATTTTCCTGAAGGATTATTCCTTATGGCTAGATTTGCATATTCACCTGATGAATTCCCAAGAATGATTGACATAATTCATGTTTTTTCTGTACCGTTAGACCTTTTGATTTCCGCAATTCAAAAAGCTAAGAACAAAGGTGAAATTATAGATTACGTGTCCCCACAGTTGTTTAGTTCTGCATTATTTGGAACTTTAGGATTCTTGACTACAGTTCACTTTATGAAAGATCGATTTGAAATTTTCAAGTCGATGGATATTGATGTTTCAATCGATGAGATCGTGAAATTATTTGCTTACGGAGTTTTAAAAAATAGGAGTAATTATGGCAAAAATATTAGTTTGTGACAAGATTTCCTCAGAAGCGGTGGATAAACTTAAATCCCTGGGGCACAACGTGGACGTAAAGATAGGAATGACCCCTGAGGAACTAACATCAACAATACCATCTTTCGATGCTATGATTATACGTAGTGCTACCAAAGTTCGCAAGCCTATCATAGATTCTGCTCAAAATTTGAAAGTAATTATTAGAGGTGGCGTAGGTATAGACAACATTGATCATGAATATGCACGTTCAAAGGGAATCCAAGTTCGAAATACACCTTCAGCCTCGTCTCCTTCTGTGGCAGAAATGGCTATAGGACATATGTTTTCAGTATATAGAAACATTGCTTCTTCTAATTGGAGGATGCAAAAGGGTGACAAGTTTAAAGTTATTAAAAAGGAAAGTCAGGGTAAAGAACTTGCAAACAAAACCCTTGGGATTATTGGTATTGGTAGAATTGGACGTGAATTAGCCAAAAGAGCTCTTGGATTAGGCATGAAAGTGATTTCTTACGATGCTTATGTTGACGATCCAGGAATGCCAAACGTTAAAATGGTTTCTATGGACGAATTGTTAACTAGTTCCGACATAATATCTTTGCATGTTCCAAGTATGGATAAACCTGTTATTGGTAAGGAAGAAATTGGTAAAATGAAAGAAGGTGTCGTCATTATCAATACTTCCCGCGGAGGTTCTGTCGATGAGGATGCATTATTAGCAGCATTAAATTCTGAAAAAGTTCTCGGTGCAGGAATTGATGTATTTATAGGTGAACCGGAACCTAAACCTGAATTGATAAATCATCCAAAAGTTACTGTAACACCTCATTTAGGCGCATCGACTAAAGAAGCGCAAGCGAGAATAGGTGAGGAAATTGCTTCTATTATTCAAGAAGTGTTTTCCTAATTGGATGGAATTATGTAATAACTAATTCAATTCTGAAACATATCTTGCTATTCTGTTGGCAGAGGATAAAACCTCTGCCTTATTTTTTTGATTTTCCAAAAAGTGAAATATTTTTGCGATTCTTAGACAACAAAAACCTAAAAAAAGGGGGAGTGGCTTTCCCCCTTATTTAACTCAATCTAAATATAGAGTTATTTTTTCTCTTTATTTGCCCAGCTATAATCCATTTCAGAGAGCTGCTTGTAATAATTCCACCTGCGATCTACATCGTATTGTGCCAATTTAGCAAGCATTTTTGCTCTTTCAGGTTCCATCTTTGTTAGAACTAAATATCGGTTTTCATTATATATATAGTCTGTAATTGGAATTGAGGGAGCCTTGCAGTCAATCTGCAAAGGATTTAATCCTTGCTCGATTCTTGTTGGATCATATCTATAAAGCAACCAATGACCGGAATTTACAGCTTTTTTCTGCTCCTCCAACTGCTTAGACATATTGATTCCGTGAGCAATACACGGCGTATAACAAATGACAACTGAAGGTCCTTGATAGTTCTCAGCTTCAATTATAGCCTTGACAGCCTGCCCCGGATTTGAACCTATCGATATCTGAGCTACATATACATATCCATAACTTTGCATCATCATGCCTAGGTCCTTTTTGGGCATGCTTTTTCCAGCGTATGCAAATTTAGCTGTACTTCCTCGAGAAGTTGCTTTTGATGCTTGGCCTCCAGTATTTGAATATACTTCTGTATCAAGAATTAGAACATTTACATTCTTTCCAGAAGCCATAACATGATCTAATCCTCCGTAACCTATATCATAAGCCCATCCGTCACCACCTACAGCCCAAACTGATTTATTAACTAGAAAATCTGCAAGAGACACTAAATGAGGATCGTTATTCTTATTTGCATGTTCTTTTACTTTTGAAACATATCCGCGTAATTTAGAAATTCCTTCATCAGTAGATTGATCTGCTTGAAGGATATCTTTCTTAAGGTTTTCAGTAATAAAATTCGCATTTTCTAAAGCTTCCTTTGCTTCTTGCTGCAGTCTATCGCAAGTAAGCCTGAATCCCATGGCTATTTCAGCATTATCTTCGAACAAGCTATTTGTCCAGGCAGGACCTAATCCGTTGATATTCTTGCAATAAGGAGTTGTAGGAAGATTGCCTCCGTATATACTAGAACATCCGGTTGCATTAGAGATCAACGCTTTATCACCAAAGAGTTGTGTTAATAGTTTCACATAAGGAGTTTCTCCGCATCCTGAACATGCACCACTAAATTCAAATAAAGGTCTGCATAGCTGACTACCTTTAACTGTTGCTTTATTAAACAGTGCTAGTTCGGTTTCCGGTAAATTGAGGAAGAAATTCCAGTTCCTTACCTCAGACTCTCTAAGCTCTAATTGACTTTGAAAATTTAAGGCTTTACGCTCAGGATCCTTTTTATCCTTTGCAGGGCATACAGCAATACAAAGTCCACATCCCGTACAGTCTTCGGGTGCATTTTGAATCGTAAACTTCATACCTTGAAACGCCTTTGTTTTTGCATCGATACTTTTGAAAGTTTCTGGAGCATCTTTGAGATATTTGGGATCATATATTTTCATTCTTATTGCCGCATGTGAACATACAATACTACACAATCCACACTGAATGCAGATTTCTGGGTTCCAAACAGGTATTTCAACCGCAACGTTTCTTTTTTCGTACTGTGTTGTACCTGTCAGCCACTGACCGTTTGCAGGCATCTGAGAAACTTTGACATTATCTCCATCGAGTCGGATTATCTTCGCTGTTACTTCCTTAACAAAATCAGGTGCATGATTTGGAACTGTTGGTGGCATCTTAATTTTGGATGTGGCATGATCCGGATACTTTACTTCACTAATACTACAAAGTGCTTTATCCACCGCATCAAAGTTTTGCTTAACAACTTTTTCACCTTTCATGCCGTAAGTTTTTACGATTGAGTCTTTTATTAATTTGACTGCTTTATCTAATGAGATAAAATCAGCTACTTTGAAAAATGCGGTTTGCATAATTGTGTTTATTCTTGCTCCAAGATGAAGTTCTTTCGCTAATTCTATTGCATTAATAACATAGAATTTAGCTTTTTTATCGATAATCTGATTTTGGACTTTTTGTGGAAGCTTATCCCATACTTCCACAGGACTGTATGGCGAATTGAGGAGGAATGTACCATTTTTCTTAAGCGAATTTATCATGTTGTATTTTTCCAAAAACGACCAGTTATGACACCCAACAAAATCTGCACCCTGGCAAAGATATGTGCTCTTAATTGGTGTGTCGGAGAAGCGAACATGGCTTGTCGTTCTTGCCCCAGCCTTCTTGGAATCATACACAAAATATCCTTGAGCATATTTATCCGTTGCTTCGGTAATAATCTTAATTGTGTTCTTGTTTGCACTCACTGTACCATCTGCACCTAAACCCCAGAACATTGCTTGATATGCTGAGCTGCAAGTTTTGCTAAATTCGTCATCCCATTCAAGACTTGTATTTGTTACATCGTCGTAAATACCTACTGTAAAATGGTTTTTCGGTTTTGTTGCATCAAGATTATCAAAAACAGCCTTAACCATACCCGGTGTGAATTCTTTTGAGGAAAGACCGTATCTACCTCCAACGATTAATGGTTTCTCCTTAAATGGTGCAATACCGTTTTCAATCATTTCGTCAATTCCGGTAACTACATCTAAATACAAAGGTTCTCCAAGACTTCCAGGCTCTTTGGTACGATCTAAAACTGCAATCTTTTTTACAGTTGATGGTAAGGCTTCTGCTAAATGTTTTATGCTGAAAGGTCTATATAAACGAACCTTAATAACGCCAACTTTTTCTCCCTTTTGAGTTAGGATATCAACCGTTTCATGAGCTGTTTCGGCTCCCGAACCCATTAGTATTATCACTTTTTCAGCATCTGGTGCACCAACATATTGGAAAATCTTATATTCTCGTCCCACAAGATATTTGAATTTATTCATATATTTTTCGACAATTTCTGGTGCTTTTAGATAAAATGGATTGACCGTTTCTCGTCCTTGGAAATATACATCTGGGTTCTGGCTTGTTCCACTTAACATAGGATGATCTGGTGAGAGCCCTCGGTTTCTATGTGCAATGACGAATTCATCTTCGATCATGTTTTTCATCGTCTCTTTATCTAAAACTTCAATCTTTTGAATCTCATGACTTGTACGAAACCCATCGAAGAAATGCAAGAATGGAAGCCGGCATTCTAGACTTATTGCAGTTGAGATTAAAGAAATATCCATTGCTTCCTGAATGCTACTGGAAGGCATCATACAGAATCCAGTATTTCGACAGGACATTACATCTGAATGGTCACCAAAAATTGATAAAGCCTGACATGCCAAAGATCTAGCGGAGACATGAAAAACTGTAGGAAGAAGCTCGGCTGCAATTTTATGCATATTAGGTAACATCAATAATAATCCTTGACTAGCTGTAAAAGTAGTAGCGAGCGCACCCGATGCCAACGCACCGTGAATTGCCCCGGAGGCACCTCCCTCTGATTGCATTTCAGTTACATTCGGGATTGTACCCCAAATGTTTGTTTCTCCCATTGCGGATTTAGCGTCTGCTATTTCTCCCATAGAACTTGAAGGTGTAATAGGGTAAATCGCTATTACCTCGTTACATGCATGGGCTACATGTGCTGTAGCACTATTGCCATCCATTGCCATCATTTTCTTTGCCATATTATACACCCCTTTTAAGGTTTATATACGTGAATATTTTCACATATTTGGTTAGAATTATATGTTAATTAGGTATTTTTAACATAGAAGACCAATTATTTAATTGAATTTGTTATTAATTAATAAAAATAATTCGAAAAATGTCTTAGTCAATGCATTATTTGGATAATTCACGTATAACTATGTTTACTCTTTTTTATTTCAATTTACACTTATTTAAATATATTAAAATTATATTATGAATACAAAATTTATAATAATAATAATTTTTTTTATAATAAACTTATGTAACGGAGTTGGTGAAGCATTCGAAAAACCTGGAAACTTTGGTACTGGTGCTGGTATGGAGACTTTTGTTTATCCTATTAATTCAGCATATTCAAACCCATCTGCGTCATCTTTTATAAATCACAGTTTCATAAGTTTTTCATATAGTAGCATATGGTGGATGAAAGAGTATCCTCTATATTTAGCATCATCAATTATCAAAAGTGATATCATAGATTTTACTGCTGAATTGGGATACTTTGGTTCAAACGGGTTATATTCTGAGACGAATTTTAGCATTGCAATGTCAAAAAAAATTAGCTTTATAGGTGCTGGTGGCGTAAGATTTAGATTTTTAGGTAGCAATTTTGAGGGGGATAAAACAAGCTGGCTTATTTTCTCAGATCTTGGATATATTAAAGATATGGGGATGAATAGTCATATTGGAATATGGATTAGAGATATTTCTCTTTCAACCAAAGGAAAGGATGCAGCTAATCCGAAATTATACGCCGGAATAAGATATGAGGTTTCAGATTTTAGCTCAGCATTATTAGATCTAAGATTGGAATCTGGCAAATCCGGTGAATTATATTTCGGACAAACGATCGATCTTAGTAAACATTTTACACTTATGGGTGGTGTAGGATCTCGACCGACTAAAATGTTTTTTGGTGCTAATTTTTATTTTTATAATATATATCTTAGTATTACTGGTGAAATACATCCGGAACTTGGTTTGACAAATACTGTTAGGATAATATATGAGTGCAAAGAAAATACAAAATAAACCGACTGTTCTCGTTGTGGATGATGAATTCCAACAAAGAGAACTATTGGCAGGTTTTTTAATGAAAAAGGGGTATAATGCTGTACCTGTTGGCTCGGTTACTGAAGCTGAGGAAATTTTCACTGAAAGAGGGTTTGATGCGGCAATACTGGATTTAAGACTACCAGATGGCAATGGAATTGAACTCCTTAAGAAACTACGAGCTATCGATCCAGATTTGGGAGCTATTATGCTAACCGCATATGGTGATATTTCCACTGCTGCAGAAGGTATAAGATCGGGTGCTTTCGATTTTATGGAGAAGCCGGTTGATCTTATGTATCTTGAAAAAATTCTCGCGGCAATAATTGACAAGAGAAATATTTTAATCGAAAATAGAATATTAAAGGAGACTATTGAGACTGCCATTCCGTCTGATATTGTTGCCGAGACAAACGAGATGAAAGAGATATTGAGTGTTGTAGCTCGTGTTGCACGCACAGATGCTCCTGTGATTATTACTGGAGAATCTGGAACTGGCAAGGAGTTAATTTCAAGACTAATTCATAAAGCAAGTGACAGAAAGGGTAAACCTTTTGTTGCTATTAATTGTGCTGCAATTCCAGATACATTAATAGAAAGCGAACTCTTTGGTTATGAACCGGGTGCTTTCACAGGTGCTAAGAAACGACAAATTGGCAAATTAGAATTGGCATCAGGTGGAACTGTTTTCTTAGACGAAATTGGCGACCTTCCTCTTCTATTGCAGGCTAAAATATTAAGGTTTTTAGAGGATGGTCAATTTTACAGATTAGGTGGAACAAATCCAGTTAGACCCGACGTTAGGATAATCTCTGCTACGAATAGAGAAATTGATGCTATGGTAAAAAATGGAGAGTTTAGAGATGATCTATTCTATCGTTTGAATCTAATTAGTATTAATATTCCGCCTATTCGACAACGCTCCAGGGATCTACTACATCTCGCAAAGAAGTTTCTCGCTGACTTTTCTCGAAAACATGGTAAAAATATTTCCGATTTTACTACAGAAGCAAGGGACAAAATTCTCCGCTACGGCTGGCGTGGGAATGTTCGAGAACTAAAAAATGTAATCGAAAGAGCAATAATATTATCGAGAAAAGAATTAATTGGACCTGAATTTATACCCACTGAGGAAGGAGAATCCACGAGTTTAAAAGGGGAACTTGACCTTCGTCCACTGGAAGATGTGGAAAGAGAGCATATAATTAGGATATTAGATTATTGTGAAGGTAATCAATCCGAGGCGGCGAGAATATTGGGTCTTCATCGAAATACTCTTAGGAATAAGATTAAGGAATACGGTTTGCAATAGAACTGAATAATCATTTTTTCATCAAATCTTCATTCACAATCAATTATTCAAGTTTTAACCTTTTTACAATCATTAATATTTTGAATTTTACAATATTTAATAAATATTTACTATTTTCGATAGCATTCATTAAAGGTTATATGTATCCCCAGGTTTTAAAATTACCGTTTCTGTTTGAGACGGAACCATTCTTGCAAATTCTTCAGGATCAGCCTTAATAAGATTAAATGTGTTATAATGTATGGGTATCACAACCTTTGGATTTAAAAATTTGACAGCTTGAACTGCTTCATAAATATCCATCGTGAAATTGCTGCCAATAGGTAAAAGTGCAACATCGAGTGGATACATCTCTCCTATTAGTTTCATATCCCCAAAAACACAAGTATCACCAGCGTGATATAGTCTTTTCCCTTCAGCATCGATAATTATTCCTGAGGAATCTCCCGCAGGTATAAACGTTTTTTCCTCGATAATTGTAGAACTATGATGAGCTTGAGTGAATCTTACTGTTCCAAAATCGAATGAATGAGCACCACCTATATGCATCGGGTGAGTTTTAACTCCCTTTTGAGAACAATAAATTGCCAACTCGTTAACTGTAATTATTAGTGAATTATTCCTCTTAGCAATATCTATAGTATCACCTAAATGATCCCCGTGTCCATGAGTTACAAGAATATACTGGGGATGAAGATCTTCAGGACTTACGGTTGCCTGCGGATTGCCTGTAATAAATGGATCTATTAATAGAATATAACTTCCAATCTCAACCTTGAATGCGGAATGGCCTAAAAATGTTAGTTTTATCATTACTTCCTCCAATTTTCTCTTTGACCCAAGTGAACCTATTTGAATATATTTAACAAGATGTCTTAGTCAAGTGCTTTGAAGCTTTGTTCTATTATAACTAATTTGCAAAAAGCAATTGATATTAAATGGCTTGTTTGACTTGACTAATTGGAATTAATTTGTAAATTTTTGAAAAGTGAGAATTATGAATATTATGCAAATAAAAGTTTATGTAATTATCGATATTAACTTATTGAGAAAATACGACATGGATCCTATTCATGTTTTCCATGAAGCATATCGAGGTGGTGCACGAATGTTTCAATTACGTCACGAGGATGCTCTAGAAGCGGAATTATTTACTGAAGCTCTGAAATTCAAAGAAATATCAAAAAGACTTAGAACTCTATTAATTGTAAATAACAGTTTAAGTGTGGCTCTTGCTGCTAACGCTAACGGTGTTCATCTCGGTCAAGATGACCTCCCCATAGAAATGGCAAAGGAAATCATTCATAGAATAAAATTGAATGAATTTATTATTGGTGCATCTGCTAATACGTTAGAAAAAGCATTAAAAGCACAGGAAGATGGTGCTGATTATATAGGTTTCGGCTCTATTTTCCCAACTGATACTAAAAAAGAGACAAGACGAGTATCACTAGATAAATTAAGGAAAGTTAGCAAAAAGCTAGATATTCCGGTATTTCCTTTGGGGGGAATCGATCTCTCAAATGTTGACAAAGTAGTTAAATACGGAGTTAAAAGAGTGTGTGTTGCTTCTTCTGTAATTACTTCTGATAATCCACGTAAAGTTACAAAGGATTTATTAAGGAAGGTTTCCGTATGAAATTATCTCCTAATATAAAATACTTTTTTTTAGTGTTTGTTTTTCTACTAAATCCGCTCTTGGCTCAGGTGGATTCTTTACCTCCAGAACAAGAGTTTCTCATTCCCGGTGATAGTGCTTATTTCTCGTGCCCTGAGGGAACGTTGTTGTTTCAAGTAACTGATGATAGTCCTATTGACACAATTTCAAGCTTTCTTACTGCCTTCATTAGCGAAATTCCTTATGTCCTACCAGAAATAATTTCATCACCATTTGATTCATTCTACTTTTTTGCTCTTCCATTCTCAATAGATGAAGGTGAATCTGTCTACATAGATTTCGCACCTTTATGCGACATGCTTAGAAATTGTGGCTCCAACTCATATTATTTTTTTACTGATTACACACCTCCGCAAATATTTCTTCTTTCGCCATTAGTATCTGTTTTGAGTTCAAGAGATTTTCTATTGATAATGAGACTATTTGATAATCTTTCAGGATTTTCAAAAGATTCCACCTATATCTCGATTTCTGTTCGAGGTTCCAATGTATGGCATCTTCATATAAATGCATCCTCATACCTTTTATTATGGACATTAGATCAATTTACTTTAGATATTGGCTCTCTTGGAAAACTAACTGGGGGAGACACCATAACTGTTTGTATTAATGCCGCAGATAGAGCAGTGGGATGCGGTGCAAACAGAGATGATTCATGCTTTACTTTTACTATGCCTTACACACCTCCAGAAATCGTACCAATTTTTCCTCCTAATGGAGTAATTATTGCTTGTCCCGATAGTATCGTTTTTAGAGTAATAGACACAGACAGTATTATAAACGTTTTCATTGTCTTTAATACTGATACATATACTACAGATAGCCCATTAATTTCAATTAGAGGTGATAAATTTATCCTAAGAACTTTAGGTATAATCGAGGATGGAATTTTCAATACAATAACTGTATATGCAGAGGATATTTACGGGCTCTATGTATCTAAGACTTGGGGTTTCTGGTCAGATCTAAAACCACCTGAAATAATTAGGACAGACCCAAGTTACGGTGAATTACTGGTTGACAGTATTCAATCAATTCGCATACTACTTGAAGATAACTTAGCTGGAATTAATTGGGGAACTGTAAGCTTAACCGTTGACGGTGCATCAACGTCATTTTCTATTAATTCTTCAATTGGTGAAATCTCTTTTGAATATACTTTTCATGTTAACACTACTTCACTTGATGAGGATTCGATTCGAATATGTGTTAAGGCAAGGGATAATCCAGATATATGTTCTAATCCATTGGATACGTGCTTTATACTAAAATTTTACTTCGATCTAAGATTGCCTGAAATATTTCCACCTTCGAACATGATTACAGCTTGTTTGGATCAGAACCTTATAATTACTGTTTTCTCATTAAGTAGTTTATTTCCATCAACTATGAGACTTACAATAAATCTTACGGATATTTTTACGCTTGACAGTACCAATTTTACATTAAGTTCTCATCCAATTTCTCCATCCGGTTTCATGGACACGTGTTTCTTTGAGCCTGATATAGGTTATTGGGTCGATAACGATACTATCTATTGTCAGTTCCAGGCAACAACACGTGATTTACGTAGCCTTTCATTGGATTGGCCATTCTACACCGATTTCTCACCACCCTATTTAATTCCGATAAATCCTGTTGATTCCGAAACTCTATTTGAGTTAATAGATACATTAGTTTTCCGATTTGGCGATCTTGTCGCCGGTATCAGAATTGCAGGATTTGCATGTACAGTCTATGTTAACGATATCCCATATGAAGTACCATATTCGATATTACACAACATTTCTAAAGATACATTCATGCTACTTTTGTCTAACATAGGCGTTGTATTGAGTAACTGCGATACAATACTTATAAGTCTTCACAGCAATGATAAAGTAGCATCGGAATTCTGTGGACCAAATACGCTTCATGAGTACTATTCCTTCACAATCGATTGCACGGTTCCCTCGGCAGAATTGCTCGAGCCGAATTTCGATGTAGTCATTTCCTGTATAGATCAAAAGATTAAGTTTAAGCTTAACTCGGATCGAAATTTGGATTCAAATTCTATAATTATAGAAATTAGAGATACTCATTATTTCTATGGAGATCTTGAACTTTCTATTGTAAGAGATACTTTAATTTTCACTCCTGCTACACACTGGCAAAACGGAGATACAATAGAAGGAAGGCTTTTACCTCTCATAGACAAAACAGGAAATTCAGGATTCGAAATTCCCTTTAAATTCACTATCGATATAACTCCTCCTATTATTAATCCTTTTTGGCCACTTCCAGGTGCAATAATTTCAGATTCACTTGCCGCTATTTTTATCGAAATATATGATTCTCTTTCCTCAGTTTCCGAGTTGGGATTTATTTCAACCTTTATTAGTGATTTTTCTTTTAATGTAGGGGATACCTTCATTTTTAATCCTAGAAGCGAGGGAGTAGTATTAGGACCCGAGGATACAATATTTTGTGGAGCGTGGGCTATCGACAATGCGTTAGAATGTGGTCGAAATACTGATTCTTTACATTACTGGTTTATTGTTGATGCGATTGGACCAAGGCTCATTAATATTGATTCAGTTTATCGTTATTTTACATCATGTACTTTGCGTACAATCAAATTTTATTTCGAAGATTTTATTGGTATAGATCGATGGTTTGTAAAAGTTGTATCCAGTCATGAAATTGATACATTAACATTTCTCAGTTCTCAACTTGAGATTACCGATTCAACTATTACTTTCACACCCTCTTCACCTTATTCGGATGGTGAGATTATAAGAATCGATATACTGCATGCACCGGATCGAGCAGGCAACCAAAGCATTCCAGAAAGCATATCGGTTGAATTTGCTATGGATTTGCAATCTCCTGTTATCGAGATTATTGATCCTTTGCCGGGGGATTTGATTTTTGAATGTTCTCCAAACGTTAAATTAATTGTTTCAGATTCAAGTGCAGGTGTCGATTGGTCGACATGCACACTAAGAGTCGTAACTCCATCTGAGGATGAAACATTAACAATAGTTTCCCCTGAAGTAACTTTAACTTCGGATACAATAAATATCTCCTTTTCTACTCTTGGAATTATTTTAGCTGGTGGAGATTCTGCAATAGTATGCGTTTCTGCTCAAGATGCAATTTTCGACACAATCTTTTCTTGCTATCCTAATCGAAATGATTCTTGCTTTATATTTTATTTAGAATCTAACGGACCGATACCATTGTTGCTGAGTCCTCCAGAGAGCTCAATTATATCCTGTCCGGACGTTGAAATAGTATTTTTACTCGAGGATACTCCCGGTGTAAATTGGGATACATTACTTTTTTCAATTAATGGAACAATAATCAATCAAACATCCTCAAATTTACGCCACATAGTGGGCAGTGATTCTCTGACATTAAGCAACCCATTTTCCTTTAGTACATCAGATACTGTTACAATTTGCATTATTTATTTAGAGGACATTCTGGATAATGAAATGTCTGGCACATATTGCTGGTCCTTTTTTCTTGATACGATACCTCCAGAAGGCAATCTAATATATCCAATTGTTAATTCAAGAATCGGTACCGGAATGCCTATAATATCTATCCTACTTTGGGATTACATCACAGCTACAGTTATAATTGACTCTTTTGGAATTGACGATATATGGCGTTCTTCGAGTTCAGCACTCTTCTGGGATGGTGATTCGCTTGCATTTCAACCGTTATCTGAATTATCAACTGGCAGACATAGAATTTGCATAAGCATCCACGATCTACCTGATATCTGCGATCCCAATGATACAATCATTTGCTGGGAATTCAACGTTTCTCTCGATCTGCCATTACTATGGAAAATTTTACCCGACTCAAACCCAACGGCATGTGAAAGAATCGCGGCATTGTTTGGTGTATTCTCTGCAGATAGCCTTAGAATAAAATCACTTTACGTGTCCAACACAGATTCTGTAATTAATGATTCAACAGTTATTAGCAATGATACTTTTTACATACACTTCTCTATATATACTTTAACAGATTACGAGACGCTTTATGCTACATTTACTGCATCAGATACGTTAGAGAATAGAGATTCTCTCGAATTCTCCTTTATCATAGATAGAAAACCTCCAGATGTATCGATAATTTCGCCTTTAGACAGTGAAACTCTTGTAACAAGATATCCAACAATAAGATATAACTTGTTTGATTATTCAGGAGTTAATCCAGAAAGCACATTATTCATCATCAACAATGACACGATTAGATACGACTCAGTATTAATAAATTGGGATGGTTCGATAATTACTCTTGATCTCTCGATTGCCGGTATTATTCTACCTGAACGATATTGGAGTAAGATTACGATATCGGGTGTATTAGATTCAGTATTATCCGATTCTCTTCATTGTGGTCCAAATTATTCTGAATCACAATTCATCCATGTCTATATTCCAGATGATGATACGATCTCGCCTGAGATAATAGGACCAGATGTGATTAGCGGTTGGTGTGGATTCCAAATATTACCATGCTGGTTGATAAGAGACCCATCCGATATTGATACTGCATTCTTATTATTAAGCGATAATCCAGAGATGTACTCTCCGGAAACTTTATCTTTATCTCGTAACGATGATTCAACATTTTGTGCATCAGATTCAATAGTATTGAATTTAGATACAACTTGGGTTTCAGTATGTGCATTCGATGCAGACAGTGAAACAGGCCCTGGTGACGATAGAAGTTTTATCTGTCAGAATCCTATTCCTATAATTTGCGATAGTGTCTATTTTACATTTGGTCCTGAATCGCTCGACTTTGGTGAAATATGCATTGGACGCACAGAAGTTAGACAGTTCTATATTTTTAACCCGATTGAGATTCCGCTAATCCTAAATTTGCAGAACAACGATCCAACTAATTTTAATATTAACCAGAACTCGATTATAACACATCCATCGGAAACAGCATGGGTTGATATTACATTCGAACCGATAGATACATATAAATATATAAGTAGCGTAGATATAATTGGTTATAGCTATCTCTTTAGTGTATACTTGAAAGGTATTGGTCTTTTTTGTCCGGGTATTTTCTCAGTTGAACCAACAACAATCACTCCAAATAGCGACAGATTTTATGATGAAGTTGAGTTTTTATTCCCAAATAGAGTTGATAACAGAGTGCAAATTTTCACAATCGATTATGAACCTGTTATTGAATTCTCAACAAGTAATGTCGTTATCATCTGGGATGGTCGGGATAAATTCAATGGGCTATGTCCTGCTGGTGCATATATTTACCTTGCGTACGATGGGGATCATATTGTTGGTAAAGGTTTAATTGTCGTTGTACGATGAAAGGGCTTCTTTTGAAAAGAGATTTAAAATATATACTTATACTATTGGCATTTACAATATGTTACGCTGATTACTTAGAGCTTAGTGTGAAGAATGCCTCTCTCGCTACATCTGCGATTGCATATCCTTTGGATGCATCGTCCTTTATATATAATCCTGCTTTCGCATCAAATTTTAACAATGCAGTTATGAGCCTTGGATACAGGCAACCTACAACAGGAATTGATAATAATGCTCAACAAGGATTTTTTAGTTATGGTAGGTTAATAGGGTGGAATCATGGTTTTGCTGTTTATCTCTCTAATTCAAAACTTCATACTTTCGGTCAAGTGCGATTTTCTGGAATTTACTCTTACAAATTCAAAGAATTTGATCTTGGTATTTCAATTGGATTTTATCATCGTTATTTCGATCTTCCGTTCGATGATCCTGTTAATGAAAATTCAAAAGTATTCACTCCAACTGTCTCTGCTGGAATTCTCTGGCGTCCAATTAAAAAGCTTCGCTTTGGACTATCTGCTCTTGATATAAACTCCCCGAATATGTCGATCGAAAACAACATCGATTCAAAAATTCCATTCAAAGTCTATTTAGGTGCAAATTATGCTCTTTCTGACTATTTTTTACCATCGATCGCCTTATGCACTAAAAGTTTCACAATAGGAGATGAAACAAATCCTATAATTCACTTCGGAGCTTTTGGAAAATTATTTTACAGATTTCTAACTTGGCGTGCTGGGATAAATTCCACAAGATTCGCAGCAGGATTAGGATTAAACATTGGTGGATTCCTTAATGGCATGGAATTAGACTATGCCTTAGAAATACCCACTGAAAAGGATTTAAAATATGCTGGTCTATTGGCACATAGTTTTGGCTTAACAATAAGAGGATTTTCTCAACGTATTCCTATACCAGATATTGTTCTCATCCAAGTAGTTCTTATGGATAAACCTATTGAGAACAAAATGAATAAAATATTTGCACAGATAACCAATACCGGAAGATATACAATGCATGCTTTCCCTATAACATTTGGCATTTACGATGGCAATAAATGGAAAAAGATCTTTCCGACTACAATAGTTGACTCATTAGCACCCATGCAAATTATCCAGATATCAAAAAATTGGAAACCTAAGTCTTATGGCGAATATATAATTCGAGTTTGTGCAAACGATGAAGGTTTTTCACTTCCAGAAATGTCCCCAGCTAAGGAGGAAAAGAACCTTGATAATAACTGTAAGGAATTTACAGTTATCGTTGGCAAGAGAGCATTCAATATCTCGATTGAACCAGAAGTCGCTAATCTTTCTGCAACTAAAATAATAGTAAAAGTCGAGGAAGAGCCTTTAGTTCCAGTTATTTTCTTTTCATTAAACGATTCAATAATTGATACAAACGGAATAAAACTAATCGACGAATACTCCAAACGCTTGAAACTCAACTCCGATGCAAGGCTTGTTATTTGTGGATTTGCCACTCGAAATGAGTTAAATGCATTAGACCTTGCAGATTCGCGAGCCAGAACGGTTCTTCGAGAATTTGAAAAAAGAGAAGTTATTGACCAAATTGAAACTCTCGATGAATACGATAAAAATAGACCTCGAATTGTCAGTCAAGTTAAAGAGACAGATATTCGTTTTGAGGAAGAAAATAGAAGAGTTGAATTTGATGTTAAACTCTCAAAGAAACCGAATACGCTCGATACAATCGCTGAAATGCTGAAGAATAATCCAGAATTTATGTTAATTATAATGAACTCATTTGAAGATAAAGATGACTTAAGAAATGCAGATTCGGTAAAAAATGCATTTATTAATGAAAATCCAGAACTTAGAATGCGAGTTATTGCAGATTACGGTTATTCCACACAAATCAACTGGATTATAGATCCTGATGGCATTCTGTTTAGACCGCGAGATAAATACCCATTCTCGCAATCTTGGAAAGTTATTGAACCCTATGAGAACAAGATCTTGATAGGTGGTATCGAGGAGGATTTTGAAAGCTGGATTATAGAAATAGTTGATATCGAGAACAAATTAGCTTATCCCTTAGCTGAAGGAACTGGAAAGCCTCCTAAACAAATCGAATGGGATTGGAAGATCGATGCAAAAAATTTAATTGCCCCTAGAATCCACTATAAACTCAGACTCACTTTAACAGACTTATACAAAATCACTAGAATTATTGAATCAAAAAAGACAATCACTCTAAGTCCAAGGGAACAACTGGATGCCACAGAGAACATGCTGATTGTAGAATTCGTTTTTGATGAAAGTGAACCTTTATCTAAATATCTTGAAAGAAGGCTTTTCAATTTTGCAAAACTCTTTGTTGCACGGGTAGATTCAGGATATAAACAAGGGGCTGAGATTCAAGGTCATACTGACGAT
>CAZLTJ010000036.1:0-20980 GCA_964562425.1 uncultured bacterium | reverse complement strand
TCTGGAATTACTATTCGAATGACTGGTGAAATGCCAACGGTAACGCCAACAAGTGGAAGAGTGACTTTTACAGATATTGAATGGGGTAGTAAGAGTGTAAGTGCAGAAAAAGAATATTTCGCGACGAAAGATACAACATTCCCTGTAATGTCAACAAGGTCTATAGATCTTATGCTTCCTTATTATTGGCCAGTCAATATATTCTATAGTAGCTTTACACCCAGATCGAGACCATTATCTGGACCTATGTCACTCACGATTTGCTGGAAACCGCCTTCAAGTACATATCTTGATCCTTATAACTACGAGCTTTATGATGCAAGTGGAGCCCTAATTCATACTACTGATACCGCTACTGCCGCTACTGATACATGCTTTACAATTACTCGTGATATTCATGATGGTGGTTCATACTCGTATTACGTTATAACAAAATATACAGATGGAGGTACATCCGTTCCATCGATTATATATACTGTAGATGTACATGTTGATCCAGATAGAAATCGCGTTCTAATTATCGATTTTGACGCTGGAGAAGGATTTACCGAGCTGTTTACTCAAGTTCTGAACAACATAGGCGTGGATTCTACAATGTATACAATAACTAGTCAAGACGAGGATATTACACTAAACGACAAATATCGCCTTGACGATTACAGTGGAATCCGCGATAGAAGCGGTGTATTAGTGGTTTTCGGAACTAGAGCCACAGATAGTAATTTCCCAGTTGTAATGAGAGCAGCAGTGGTCGATTACATTGAACATGGTGGATTTATATTCATCCAGGGTCCCGACTTTGCACAGGATTATAATGGAACAGAGCTTCTAAACCTGTTTAATTTCACCGGCATCGACGGTAGCAGAATGGCTACGGGTAATGTTCAGAAAGTAGAATCTTTTGAAAGATTCTTTGGAGCTGGAATTATGCATTGGAGAGGAAATTATCCATACCAAACCGCTGCTGACGATTATGTAGATTTACTTATCCCCGGAACTGGTACCCAAAATATATTTTATGCTAATGAAGATACACTAAGCATTCTCGGTATAATTTATGGAAGAGCCGTATACACATCGGTTTACCTTGCTTCAGTTACAAGCCCCACATGGGATATTGCAGGATGTCTTATTGGTGCGATACTAAAATTAAATGGTTTTGATAATGAGGTAAAAGAAATTCCGGCAAGCGTTCCAACAGCGTTTATGCTGAATATTTGTCCTAATCCATTCAACTCCACTACCGACATCTCATTCGATATACCTGAAGCAAATAATGTTGAACTCACGATTTACGATATTACAGGAATACGTGTTGCGGAGCTGTACAAAGGCTCTATGACAGCAGGTCATCATGTTATAAACTGGAATGCAGATGGGCTGCAATCAGGACTTTACATGGTTAATCTCAGTTACGATGGTTACTCCATATCGAGTCGAGCTTTCTATGTAAAATAAGTCGATTCTGCAACACAGATGTTTTAAGCTCCCCTAAGAAAGGGGAGCTTTTTTTTGTGCATGCTTGTTTTTCCATTTGGTTTATAAAACTGCTTAGTGTGGGATTTATGGATGTATATATTGGATTCTATGAATAATAGAAATATAAAGAAATTAGTATTAATGTTAATTTTAGTAGTTGCAGGTTGCGCAAAGATTCAGAGTCCACCTGGCGGTCCGATCGATAAAACTCCACCGAAAATTATAGAAACAACGCCACCCGATATGGAAAGATCGGTTGATGTAAATGCAATAATCACAATTGAATTTAATGAAGGAATTGTTAAAGATACTGAGTGTTTTGTTGTTCAGCCAACTCTGGAGGATATGAAGATTAATTTTAGAGGAAGGAAAGTAGTAATTAAACACAGCCTATTTGAGGAAAATGCAACATATGTTGTGTCCGTTTTGCCAACTCTGACAGATCTTAGGAAAAATATGATGGGAGAAACGAGGTCCTTTGCATTCTCAACCGGTGAATCGATCGACAGTGGTTTAATACGTGGGTATATTTATGAATCGAGGACTTTTACGCCTGTAACTGACGCTATTATTGAGGCTTATGAGGATATTAGTTTTAATGATGTTATTAGGAGCACGTGGTCTGGAGATGATGGCTCATTTACCTTAAATTATCTTCCTAAAGGTGAATATTATCTTCTTGCTAAGGTTTTAAAAGGCGATGGCATACCGATAAAAATAGGCGTTTCAAGGAATAGAACGCCGACAATGTCAAAAGGGATAATGATATCTATGACAGATGTAGATACGATACCACCGAAAATCTCTTTAATAGAAATGAGGGATAATTCTACATTGAAAATTTCCTTCGATAGCAAGCCGCAACTGAATAAAGTAAATGCAAGCGTTGAAAGCTGTGAGCTAACTAATGTATGGTTGGCACCGAAAGATTCGAGCACGGTATTTATGCGATTCGAAAGTCTGCCAGATACATTCGATATCGATATGGTGTTCTGTGATTTTAATAATAATTGTGATTCGATTTCAAGATCGATTTATAATCTTGCGGATTTAGATACAGCTCCACCCGAGTTAAAGAATTCAAAGAAGCGAGTTACAATAAATGCTCGAGATGTCTATCTGATTTTTGATGAACCTTTTAGCGTTGTTTTTGAAACTTATAAAAAGTTTTTTAAGGTAGAGAAAACGCAAAGCAATATTCTTAAACTTATTGTTGATCCAAAAATTCCTGTGAGTGATGTAGAAACTTTAGTTTTGGATTCACTGTGCGACGAATTTGAGAACTGTAAAATTGAATCCTTAACCGTTACATATCCGAATCGAACACTGGGGCAACTATGGGTCAGGACACCTAAGTTTTGCGAAAGCGAAATCATGCTCGCTAAATCAATAAATAAAATCGAGACTTACAATCTGTCAGATAGAGAGAACTTGTACTGGGCATTTATTCCAGAGGGTCGTTATTTACTATTCAGATTTTGCGACGAGGATAATAATGGGTATCCCTCATCGGGAAACATCCATCCGTACGAAAGATCGGAGAAATTCGAGATTTATAAGGATACGATTTATGTACGTGGTGGCTGGGAGACGGAGGTAATTTGGTGAATATTCTGATTGTAGCTGGGGAAAAATCGGGTGACCTTCAAGCGGCATATTTGATAGAAGCACTATCTGGCATTCTGTCCGATGTGGAATTCTGGGGGATAGGTGGTCCTTCGATGCGAAAAGCTGGTGTAGATACATTAATAGACATTTCTGAAATTGCTGTTATGGGTTTTTTGGATGTAGTACTCAGCTACAGAAAGATTAATTCTGCTTTCGATAGGATTGTGAGAGAAATAAAGGAACGTAAACCAATCGGAGCAATTCTTGTGGATTACCCGGGATTCAATTTAAAACTTGCTCGCAAACTGAAAGAATCCGGCATATCTGTGGGATATTATATTTCGCCTCAGGTTTGGGCTTGGGGTGTTAGGCGAGTGAGAAAGATGAAGCGATATGTGGACAGAATGGTTTGCATTCTGCCATTCGAGAAGGAATTTTATACAAAGTTCGGAATGAACGTGGATTATGTGGGGCATCCATTTTTCGATCATGTTAAATCAGAGATGAGTGAAAAGAAGTTCAGAGAAATAACAACTATAAACGGTAAATTTATTGTTATGATGCCTGGCTCAAGAGTTAAGGAAGTTAAACGTCTTTACACAGTTATGATGGAAGTTTTGAATATATTGCGATTGAAGTACAAGGATCTTTGTGCTGTAATACCGATTACTGAAACTGTTAAAGATTATTATAAAGCAAAAAAAATCCCGGATTACATTGTTCTAATTGAAGGCATGACTTATTCTGCGATGTCGTATGCAGAGGCAGGATTGATTGCATCGGGAAGCGCAGTAATGGAAGCATCGATGTCGATCCTACCTTCTGTTGTAATATATCGCGTAGATCCCTTGTCATGGTTTTTAGGGAGTTTATTAATTAAAACGCCATATTTTGCAATTTCGAATCTTATCGCAGGAAAGGAAATCTTACCGGAATTCATTCAAAAGATCGATAGGTTTAAAATTGCTGGTCATATGGACAAATTGATTATGCACGGTGATTCCTATAATGAAACACAGAGAAATCTCCTGAAAGTTAAAGAACAGTTGGGTCCATCGGGCGCAGAAATTCGTGCTGCTAAAATTTTTGCTAATCTATTCACTTCTTAATATATTCTTAGTTTAGATTTGAGATGTACAATTCTGTTTGCTAAAATACTATAAAATCCTATTTTTTTTGTTTATGTTAAAAGTATATAAAACATTAAAGGTATATTTAAAAGGTGAAACCTTACCGTTTTTGATAGGTTTAGCTGCGATATTATTTGTAGATTATCTGCAAATCTTGATTCCTAAATTAACAAGAAGTGTTATTGACGGTTTGTACATGAGTTCAATAACTCAGCACGGATTGTTGAAACTTGCAGGATTAATAATCCTCCTAACGCTGGGAATAGTTGTGATGCGTTTTACATGGCGATACCTTTTCATTAGCATGTCAAGACGAGCTGAATTAAGAATGAGGAGGGCGTTATTTAAGAAACTTCTTACCCTCGAGCCGGAATGGTTTGCAAAAACAAAGATCGGTGAATTAATGGCTATTTCTACAAACGATATGGATGCGGTTAGGATGATGATGGGTATGGGAGTTGTAGCGGCTATCGATACAATTGTGCTTCAACTGATGGTTATTACCAGTATGCTGATTCTTAATGCAAAATTGACTCTATATATATTCCTTCCGCTTTTGACTCTGGGTTTTATTGTTCGCTATTTAGGAAGAATTGTACATAAATTATTCCGTGATGTACAGGAATCGTTTGCAGAGCTTACTGCTCATGTAAGGGAAATTATCAGTGGAATTAGAGTCGTTAAGACTTATGCAAGAGAGAAGTCTGAGACCAAAAGATTTAAGCATAGCAGCAAAGACTACGCTAAAAAGAATATTAAAATGATTATTGTTTGGGGTCTTTTCGATCCTGCAATTGGATTTGTTGTGGGAGCTGTTTTGGTAGCAATTTTGCTTTTTGGAGGTAAAAGCGTAATCACTGGCAGTATGAGTGTAGGTGAGCTTGTTCAATTCAACATGTATATGGGTCTACTAATTTGGCCTATGATTGCAATGGGTTGGGTTATTAACTTGTATTCACGTGGTAGAGCTTCTCTGGATAGAATTATGGAAATTTTTAATACAGAACCGAAAATTCAAACCATTCATAAACCATATAAACCGAAATTTATTACAGGTAAAATTGAATTTAAAGAACTGACATTTCGATATGGAGAGGATCTGCCACTAGTTTTGGATGATGTAAGCTTCAAGATCGATGCCGGAACATTTGTGGCAATAACAGGAAGAACTGGATGCGGAAAGACAACTATTGTTTCTACAATTAATAGAATGGTTGATACTTCATATAACACCGTTTTTATCGATGATATGGATGTAAAAAAGTTTGATCTTGAGATATTACGTGGGAATATAGGTCTTGTTCCGCAGGATGGTTTTTTGTTTTCTGCTTCCATAATAGAGAATATAAAATTTGGTCGTCCTGATGCAAAGGATTGGGAGGCAATAGAAGCCGCAAAAATTGCTCAGCTTGACAAGGATATTATGGATTTCACTGAAGGATATAATTCATTAGTAGGTGAACGTGGGGTTATGCTTTCTGGTGGACAAAAGCAACGACTGGCAATTGCAAGAGCTCTATTATTGGATTCACCAATTCTAATTTTCGATGATGCGCTTTCAGCGGTTGACACAGAGACGGAAGAATTAATTTTCAACAGGTTGCTTAAGGTCAGAAAAAACAAGACCACAATTTTCATTTCGCATAGAATTAGCACAATACAAAACGCTGATTTTATTGTCGTCCTCGATAAAGGAAGTATTGAAGAAATTGGAAATCATCAACAGTTACTGGATAACAAGAAATTTTATGCAGAGATTTATGCAATGCAAAAATTTGAGGATAAGTTCGAAGATAATGAATTATGAAATTTTCCATTCTAAAGATTCCCATTTATCTTTTCTCATTTGTTGAAGCTATCTTGATGATATTAATCTGGTTATTTTCAATACCAGCTCTGCTTTTTTTCTGGCTTTTTGGATTAGTTTTCGGAAGACACGCAAAGGATTATCTCTTGAGAATATATGTAAAATATGCATCAAAGTTTATGATATTTGCAACCTGTTCGTCAGTTAAATTTTACGGTAGGGAAAATATCCCCAAGGATCGTTCAAATATCCTGTATATTGCTAATCATCAAAGTTATTTTGATATAATAATTATTTATGGATTTATTGATAAGCATGCAAGATTTATAGCACGGGAAGATCTATTTCATGTTCCAATACTGGGACTTTGGATGAATGCTTTGGATGCGATATCGATAAGCAGAAATATATCGAGAGATGAGATAAATAAATTTTCCTATATTACTGAAGAACTGAAAAACGGAGCAGTAATGGTTATGTTTCCCGAGGGGACAAGGTCTATGAATGGTTCTCTTGGTCAGTTTTACACATCGTCGTTTCGAAGCGGAAGGAAAGCATGCTCGAAAATGATACCGATGAGAATATGGAATTCTGATCGAATCTTGCCAAGAGGATCTTATTTAATACGACCTGCAAAAGTAAAAATAGTAATAGGAGAAGTTATCGATCCTAAGGATTATGAAAAAGCCAAGTCATCTGTATTTTCGGAAATGATTAGAGATATTATGTTAAATTTAAAAATTAATGAATAATATGCGAATTGCATTAGGTTCTGACATAGTCGATATAGTACGCATTAAGAAAATAATGAAAACATTCGATAATCATTTTCTTAATCGGTTTTTCAGTGATTATGAAATTAGTTATGCTAAAAGTAAATCAAACACTGCAATCCATCTTGCAGGATTTTGGGCTGCAAAAGAAGCGGCATACAAAGCTTTTGACTTTGGGTTTGCTGCAAGTTACAACATCACACATCAATCAAATGGCAAGCCCGTATTGAATCTTCCCGAAGGATTAACAAGACCAAAGTCGTTGGATGTGTCAATATCACATATTGAAAATGTAGCATTTGCAGTTGTAGTAGCCATTTTTGATGATAATGGTTCAGAATAACTAACAAATTTAACCTATAGTTTTATTACTGATCAGTATATGATTGGTTGTAATTAGCTTGTTTTTTCCGGATTATGAAGACGAGATTGTAAATTCCTGTTCCCCAAGATAGCATTATAACAACAGAACCCACAATAAGAATTGCTATTTCGAGCCATGGTGGTTTTGAGAGACCGAGTATTGCAGCCCAACCCAATAGAGACCATAGCATTATTAATTCAAGCATAGTTTTAAGTTTTGCGGTAGGAATGGGCGTGATGATTATTCCTCGTTTCTGAATTATAACAAGTCTAACAATTGTAATTATGATGTCTCTTAATATAAGTAGGATTGTAATCCACCAAGGAAGGATCGATATGCAGGATAAAGCTATGAGTGCCATGCCAGCAAGGAATTTATCCGCTATAGGATCCCATAGTTTTCCGAAAGAAGAAATTCTTGTTCGTCGAGCGATATAGCCATCAATGAAATCGGAAATAGCTCCTAAGCCAAAGAGGATAAATCCTAATATTCTAAGTTTATTGTCTCCAACGAGGAAAAGAATGAGGACAATAGGAGAGATGACGATCCGTCCAGTTGTTAAAAAATTTGCAGTACTCATTTAACAGAATGCTCTTATCAACAGTTAAATAATTAAAATATTATAATCATATAAATTAACTAACATTCATTATATTAATAGAATTACCAATTTTACGAAAGTAATGTATTTATCAGTTAAATAGTTATATTATTTCGCTTTTGTCATTAAGGAAAAAATATTCATTCTCCGAAGCTATCTTTGAAAAGTTTGACTATAGATTCAATAGCTTCAATTTCATCAGGTCCGTCAGTTATGATAAGAAGATTACTGTCCTGCTCGGCAGCAAGAATTAGAACTCCCATTATGCTCTTTGCATTAACTTCAACATCTTCCTTGATAAGTTTAATATCCGACTTGAATTGCGATGCAATTTTAACTAATAAAACTGCTGGTCGAGCATGAAGTCCTAATTTATTTACTACTGTAACTTCCCTACGTTGCAATTTATCCCCTTAATCTCTTATCCAGTCTTAATCACCAAATATCTATACTTGAGTTATTTCATTAATATTCCAGCACAGCTAAATTTATAAATATCTTTTAGGTTAATACAAAATAGCCTTTTATAGCAAATTAAAGAGAATTCAGTTCCGCTAATAATAGCAATTAAGTATCTAGATATGATATTAATTGTGTCATATTTTGCAAGCAAAATATTTCATTTTCTGCACTTTAGATATGCAGGTGTTGAATGCGTTGAACTACATTGGTAAAACCGTCATAAAATTCAATTATAGTGTTGGAAAGCTATTCCGCCATCGATGATAGAAAGTCCTCATTTGTCCTTGAAGCCAAAACTTTATTTAATAAAAATTCCATTGCATCGACAGTATTCATATCCGAGAGTAATTTTCTCAATAACCAGATTCTCATCAGAATGTCCTTATCTAGCAACAGTTCTTCTTTTCTTGTTCCTGAGCGATTTATATCTATTGCAGGAAATACTCGCCTATCTGCGAGTCTTCGATCGAGGACAAGTTCCATGTTGCCTGTACCCTTAAACTCCTCAAAAATTACATCGTCCATTTTTGAACCTGTTTCGATAAGTGCAGTGGCAATAATTGAGAGAGAACCACCCTCCTCAATATTTCTTGCAGCACCAAAAAATCGCTTGGGTTTAGAAAGAGCTGAGGCGTCAACTCCACCGGTGAGAATTCTGCCACTGTGAGGAGCAATGTTATTGTATGCTCTAGCAAGCCTTGTTATCGAGTCGAGTAAGATTACAACATCTTTTTTGTGTTCTATCTGACGTTTGGCTCTTTGGAGGACAACCTCAGCAACCTGAGCATGTCTTTCCGGACATTCGTCAAAGGTTGAGGATATTATTTCAAAATACGGTTTATTTTTTAAACCTTTACATTCTGCTGAGACGAATCGTTTCATATCCGTAACTTCTTCTGGACGTTCATCGATTAAGAGAATTAATATCAATACTTCGGGGTGATTGTGAATTAATGATCTAGCGATTTGTTGAAGTATTGTAGTCTTTCCAGCTTTTGGCGGTGAAGTTATAAGTGCACGTTGTCCTTTGCCCAAAGGAGTAAATAGATCCATAATTCTTGTTGTGGCTTCCTCGGGATCGTACTCTAAAAGGAATTTTTCCTCTGGATATAACGGGGTAAGATTGTCGAATAGAATTTTATGTTTTGCGAATTCGGGGTCTTCACTATTGACTCTGTTAACACGAAGCAGTGCAAAAAAACGTTCATTATCCTTTGGAGGTCGAATAATTCCGCCTACCATGTCGCCGGTTCTAAGGTCAAATCTTTTGATCTGCGAGGGTGATACGTAAATATCGTCGGGACCAGGGAGATAATTGTAGTCCGGATGACGAAGAAATCCATATCCATCTGGAAGAACCTCCAAAACACCCTCACCAAAAACTTCAGCGTTTTGTGTTTTGATTTCGATACCTAAAATTTTGAAAACAACGTCCTGTCGCCGCATAGAATGAGGATTTTCAAGGTTATATTTTTCAGCTATATCGAGAAGTTCGTTGATCGGTTTTTGCTTAAATTCGCTCAGGTAGAGTCTATTTTTGTTTTTGTCTTCATCTCTTTCCCAAGGTCGGATATCGTCATTTTCAAACCTTTTCATCTTTGGTTTAATACCTTTTCTAAATGTGGACGAAGCTTTTTCAATTTCGATTGCTTCTGTTTTCTCTTTGTCGGCGGTTCCTGTTGCTGAGCTTTCTTTCTGCTTGCTACGTTCGGGTATTATTGTTTCTTTTTCATTATTTTTTTCATCGGATGCCAATGCAACCTTAATTTCTGCTTCTGTAGATTTTGTGCTCTTGTGACTACTAGATTTCTTTGGTTTTTCTTCGACAACATTTTCAGTTTTGACTGCGATCTGTTCAGTTGTGTTGTTTGGCTTCTCAATGTTGTTTTCTTCGGTTTTCTTTTTTTTAGGCATTCTTTCACCTCATATTGTTAAATAGATTATTGAAGTCAGGATTATGGTTCCGATTATTAAAGAACTTATAAAAATCCTATATAAAATATTCTTTTCAATTACAATTTGTCTGCTTTTCTTTGCAAAACGTAAAGCGAATAAAGTAACAAGGGATGCAATTGGGAATCCTATTGCACCCAGGTTAACACCCCAGGCAAGACCTACAAACTCAGATTTTCCCATGAATAGCATCGTTGTTGGCAAGGAGCCGATAATCTGGCTAGCTATAATTGCTGAGAAAAAAGAACTATCGATCGTTGGTATTCTGAAACCTATAGTGGATTTGAGTAATACAAATATGGTCAGTATCGATAGAACTCCAGCAGGAATAAGCCATTCCCTTGGTTTTATGATAAGTGTTGGTTTGCCAGCCATTAATGCAAGTACAAAGACGATTATAAAACCTATCCACCAGGATAGAATATACCATAGCACAAGCGTGCATATAGCAATCGATATCGCTCCTAATATTAAATCGAATCTAATTATTCTTTGTGGTTTAGTAATTTCATCAGGTTTAATGTTTGGTGATATAGCTGTGATGAAAACTGTAACAAGCCCCATAACACACCAAGGAATTAACATAGCTTTGAAAAATGTCCATATAGGAAGCTGATATTTATTAGCGAGAAGTACATTATATGGATTTCCAAAGGGTAATATTATAGAACCGCAATTCGCTGCCAAAATTGTAAGTCCTAACAAGTAGGTTTTGGATTTATTGTCAAGTTTCATCATTAAAATCAATGGTATAAGAGCTGCGATAATCATGAAATTAGAGAACAGTGCTGTAAGCATAAATACCACTGCGATCCATGCGAATTTGAATCTGTTGCCTTTAACCGATGAAGCCATAAAACCTAATGCTTCAGGTAATCGTGAAATTCTAATTGTACCAGCAGTTAGCATAAGCATCAATAATTTCAATGTTGGAATAAATGAAAAATTAAACCATTCAATCATGTTATATATCGAAGTTGTAAATGGTTAAAAAGACCCAGAAACAGACGGACAATTACATGCTCACATCTGGTTGGGTGTGGAAATACCACATAAACACAATCCCCACTTAATAGTTTCAGCTACTGCTGCCGAAATCCCAAGCCGGATTAAACTCAATTCTCTGTTTTCTCCTACAACTCTATGTTTTGTATAAAAATTATGGAATAATTTAGAATATTCAATTAAGTAAAATGGTATAAGGTGCGCTTCTAAAATAATAGATGCATTCCTAACTACAAGCGGAAATTTAATTGTTTTCCTAATTAATAAAATTTCTTCCGGTTCTAATGCAAGCTCAAATTTAATATCGTTAATTTTTTCTTCTACTTTTAAGCTTTTGTTTTCAGCAAATTTCAAGATACTTCTTATTCGAGCATGTGCATATTGAACGTAATACACAGGATTTACATCGGATGTTTCCCGAGCTAAATTTAAATCAAAATCTAAATGTGCTTCCATTCGTCTCGCAAGAAAAAAGAATCTCGCAGCATCCACACCAACATCGTCAATTAATTCATCCATTGTAATTATTTTGCCAGCACGTTTGGACATTTTCACTTTCTCGGAACCCTCAAGAATGTTAACTTGCTGGAGTATTAGTATTTTGAGTTTGTCATCGTGCCCCAGTGCTTTCATGGAGGCTTCCAATCGATCTCTATGTCCGTAATGATCTGGTCCAAGGATTGTATATACTATGTCAAATCCTCTTTCCTCGAACTTGTTAGCGTGGTATGCTATATCAACAAGTCCGTAAGCCCATTCACCATCAGATTTTATCAATACGAAATCCTTGATATTGCTATTGAATTTCGATGCCGCGAACCATGTTGCTTTGTCTTTTTCATAAGTTGTGCCCAAGGATTCAAGGCGTTGGATTATACTTTCAATCTTACCGCTTCTCCGAAACTTTTTCTCAGAGAACCAGACATCAAAAGGAGTTCTAAATTTTTCCAATGACTGTTTTTGTTCTGAAGTTATTTTGTTTAGAATCCATTCTTGAGGTTTAACATCTGTTCCCGATTCTATATATTCTGCTGCATAATCTTTGATATATTCACCATGATAACCGTTTTCTGGGATTGTTGCTTCTTTACCTTTTATTTGGGCAATCCTTGCTTCAAAGCTTTTATTCAGAAGGTGTATTTGATTACCGGTGTCATTAAGTAGGAACTCTGTAGTAACGTTATGTCCGGCAGACCTGAGTATATTTGCCATTGTGGAACCCACTGCTGCAGCTCGTGCTGAGACTATGTTTAGCGGACCTGTGGGATTTGCACTAACGAATTCAACTTGTATCTTCTTCGCTTTTTCGGTGTGTAATTTTCTCCAGTCATCCGGATTGCTGAGTAAGTTTTTTATTATTGAGGAAATTACATCGTTCGAAAGGCTGAAGTTTATATATCCATCAATGACATCTGCGCATTTAATACATTCTGGTAAATCTGAGTTTACGATTTCCTCGGCAATAGAAAGAGGAGCCTTCCGAACTTTTTTCGCTAATTGAAAAGCTACATTAGTCGTGAAATCCCCAAATTGGGGGTTTTCTGGTTCAAGAACTTCAGGCATATCATCAAGACCATATAGTTGAAGGATTTTATTAGAAAGCCAATTGGAAATTTCATTATGTGCTAATATTATATTCATAATATCTATAATTATGCAACAAATTGTAAAGAGTTAATTAATATTTTTCTGTAAGATTCGGGTTTGATTTGCTTTTTTATTTTACGGATTATTTCCCAGACTGCTAAAGATAAATCCTACAGTCCTCTAAGAAAATGATTTTTTTATAATATTAGATTAGCTGACCTTGTATAAAAATCATTTATATAAATCAATCCTCCATGACATATATTTCAGAATCTCCCCAATAACCCTCAAGATTGTAATATTCTCGAGTTTCGGGTAAAAATATGTGTACGATTACAGAAAATGTATCGATTAAAATCCATTTAAGAGCTTTCATACCTTCAAGATGGAAGGATTTTATTTCGTTGTCTTTTAGATATTCTTGAATTTTATCTGTTAAAGCTTTAATATGAATTTGACTGTTAGCAGATGCAATAATAAAAAAATCGGCAATAATAGTAAGTTTTCTTACATCAAATATTTTAATATCAATAGCTTGATTCTCGAGGAGAATTCTTCCACACTCGAAGGCTAATTGTTCAGAATCCATTAAACCTCCTTTTTAATTTAACGTTCAATTAAAAGCTTGGGAAGAGAAAATTTATAATCTTTACCAATAATAAGTGTCGCATCAAAAATTTGCTCGTTTCTTTGAATTATAATGCGATCACTGTCAAGACCGCATATTTTAGCGATTGTATCGGTTTTTGCACTATTATCCTTTCTATCCAGAAGCAATGTATATGGATGAATATTAGCGGAATTCTTTTTCACATCTACAACATCGAATCCTTCTTGCATCAATCTGTTGACAATTTTAGCTAATATGCGTGATTCACCCGAGCCATTTACAACTTGAATTGAGATTGCACCTCTTGATTCCGACCGGAATTGTTTGTGCTGTATGAGTCTATTGCTTGGTTGGGAACCTTGAGCAACAAATCCTATAAGTAGAATTATTATGAATGCACCAATAATCGACCAATCGAATAGACGCCAACCCCATGTAACCATTGCGAATATTGTGCGTTTTTTGTGAACTTTCCTTTGGTTAATCATAAATTATAGGGCGTGAAGTGTTTGTGGTATATAATCATGATAAATAAAATGTCAACAAATAAGTTCCCTTTAGTAAACTAACCAATAAATTTGATGCAGTTAGTGATTTTTATAAGATTCTCATTAATAAAATAAGATTGAAACTTTTAACACGCAAATAAAATATGTGCAAATATTCAAGCGATATAGAGAAATTACATTTTGAAAACAGGAATCCTAAATTAGTTAAATGCAATCTTTATATTAATATTCAATAGTTAATGAATATAATTGGGTATTAGTGTAACATGAAAATGTAGAAACTGATTACGGTTAGCAGGCATAAAAACTGCGCAAGAGATAATTTGCTGCACACAACTCTATATTTCAATTGTTGGAAGTTGTCTTAAAAAAGAGGTTAAAATTGTTATATCTCTGGGACAGATTCTCATCGAAGCTTCCAGAATGGCAGATGAGAATTCGAAAATTATAAAATAGACAGTTAGCTAACAGAAAAGTTTTGGAAAGGAGAACATCAAACGGTTTCGACAGGAAATCTAATTTGTCTATAAATTTTCTCGAGACAAATTCTTTGATTTATATAGAACCAAATCTATGTATATGCATTTTTATAAATCGTATTCCTCCCTTTCATTTTAAATATTTCAATTCAAGAAGCATTTGATATATCAGGAATAGATTAGTGTTTGAGTATCAAATGTATATAGATTTGACTATTGAGTATCAATTAAAAATTGAATGAAATCAAGACTAGCATTTGATTTACAGCGAAATTCTAACATATTAATATTTATGAAGTTATAAGATATTCTGCTGAAAATTTAAAATTCTTGTGGTTAATATCAGTTTTTAAATTATAATTAGCAAAATTTATTAATATCCTAGATAATAATTTTAATTTGAGATCATTTATTTGCATAAAATATTAGTGTAGGAAGAGTTGGACTCATTTGATTATTTGATAATAGTAGTTTTTGGATATTTTTCAGGCAACGGAGTTCAATAAATGGAAGATTACACATTTAATAAAAAAGGGCAGATGTGTCCTATAAGCAAAAGCATCTGCACAGGTACATGTGTATATAGCTATATACTTGAAAATATAGACGTAGGTATAGTAATATTAGATATTAAAGCTAAGGAAGTCGCCTTTCAGAATAGGACGAGTCGGGAAATTTTTTATCCTGACAAGAAGCCGAAAGACTATAATGCCATTACTAAGTTATTATTGCCAAATATTAACGAGAACCTCGATTCTAAAAAACCCAGTCCACAAAAAACCATTAAGTTTCATGACAAAATTTTAGGTTACTCTACTTACCATATTCGGGATAAATATCTCTGGTTATTTATTAAGGATATAACGAATAAAACACGTCTTGAATCTATTGCCGAAGCTGTAGTTACCATGAATAATATAGGATATGTTTTTGCTGGGATTATACATGAGATCAGCAATCCTCTTAATTCTCTTAAAATGACTATGACAGTTCTTAGACAAAATATTGACGATTACGATAAGAAAACAATGCTTGAATATTTTGATTTATCTTTACAGTCGATTTCGAGAATTGAATACCTTTTGGCTTCTTTTAGAAATTTCAATATGTATGAAGACCTTACGATTCGAAATACAAGGATTCATTTTTTTATGAAGAACCTTTTAGCTGTGGTTGCAAACGATTTCCAAGATAAAGGCATTAATATTATAACTATGTTTCAATCCGAAGCTGAATGTTGTTTAATTGATCCAAGGGCTTTACATCAAGTTATGCTTAATCTCCTAACAAATGCAGCGGATGCATTAGAAGGTACCAAAAAACCAACGATCATTATTGCAATGTTTACTTTGGACAACTTAATTAATATCTTAGTCAAAGACAACGGCTGTGGAATGACCGAAGATCAGTTGAACGAAGCCTTTCAACCTTTCTATACGACCAAGCCTAAAGGGACAGGTTTAGGTTTGGTTTTAACAAAGAAAATGTTAGTAAGTATGAATTCCACCATAGAGATAAATAGCACAAAAGGTGTGGGAACAATTGTTACAATAAGTATTCCTGCTGGAAAACCGAATCCTTAAAGCTAAAAATTCTATTGATAATTCTTCCGTTAGGGTACGAGCAAATTAGGATATCTTATAAAAAGGTAAAATACGATGAAGATTTTTTATATAATCTTTTTAATTTAAATTATAACAAAATTGGATTCTTTAGTTCATCATTGACAAAAGTTTATAATGCTCTATAATATTAATCGATAGTTTTTTAAGTTTAGATATACAACATGTTTTAAGCGGGAGGAGTTTATATGTAATAGCATTGGTTTTCTCATACAATTTATTTCCGAAGAGCAAATTTTGGCTTTTTTTGAGGAAATGATATGAAAAATATTTTAATTGCCGACGATGAGGAACTTTTCCTTAAAAGTATTTCTGCCGGGTTGAAGAATTTAGACATAGACCTTAATGTCATTACTGCAGAAAATGGTAAAATTGCCATTGATGCATTAACATGGGCTAAAATTGACCTCCTTATTACTGACATTAAAATGCCTGTATTGGATGGTTTCGAGCTTTTGGCTTATGTCAGCAGAAAACATCCAGATATCCCTATTTTAGTCATGACCGCTTTTGCTGATCCTGCAGTTGAAGATAAACTCAAGGTTCTTGGATTTGACAATTATCTAGAGAAACCTTTGGATTTTGAGGATTTATCAGAAAGGATTATAGAAATATTGCATGGCAAGACAGCTGGCTTTATTAACGGAATAGCACTAACGGCATTTATTCAAATGTTGGAGATTGAGAAGAAAAGTTGTACTCTGAAAATTACGTCTATGGATAAGGAAGGATATTTATTCCTAAGAAACGGTTTGCTTATCGATGCTAGAACAGGTTCTCTTAAGAATATAGAAGCAGCATATGATATTATTTCCTGGGAGAACGCGGGAATCGAAATTAACAGTATTTGTAGGAGAACAGAGAATAAAATTAACCTACCATTGACTCATATTTTATTAGAGAGTATGAGAATGAAGGACGAGGCAAATAGAAAGGAAACAGAAACGATTGGCACTGGGAAAAATTACGATTCAGAGAAATTATTTGGAGAAGGTGAAGATCTTGATAGTATTTCTGCAGAATGGGGATATTCTAATGAAGTAAAAGCAGATATCGCAAAGTTTGCTGTAGAATCGAAAAAAGAACCGAGAGAACCAGAAAAGCAAGTTGTATTAGAGAATTTATCACAACAAGCTGGATTGGAAGAAAGCGAAAATAATGTCCACGACTTGGTGATGCTCCACGAAGATCACGAAGATCAAAAAGAAATAAAAGAAATATATAAACCTGTGGTTGAGAAACTTGATAAATTTAAAGACCTCGATGGTTTTTTAGGGGTTGGCGTTTTTTCTCTCGATGGTGATTTACTTGCTAAAAATACAGGAAATCTTCTGGAGATAGAGACTATAAGTACGCTTATAACTAGTATGATTATTAATGCAGATAAAGCTTCAGAGGAACTCGACCTGGGTAAAAGTACAGAAATTGATATTGTAACCTCAAAAGACGAAACAATATATGTCAGACAATATATAAGCGAAAATAATTCCTTTTCTTTGATTCTTGTTTGTGATAGAGATGCACAAAAAGGTATGGTTCATTTACGAATTAACCATCTTTTTCCTATAATTATAGAAGAAATCAAGAATTTAAAGTGAAATTAAATCTAGTAATCAATTCAAATGTTTTTTACTAACCTCAAAAATCCCGATTGTATATGAATTTATTTTTTTTGAGCTTATATTTGATAAGTATTTTTTAGAATTAATTTAAATTAAACTATATTTATCCTAAATTTTTTGATTGAAAAGTTTTCAAAAGTTTGTTGTGATTCTGGCAAATTGTATTATGATATTTTCAGTTCGAATGTGATTTAAAACCGATGCAGGAGGTCTGAGCAATGGGAAAGAAGTTAGAAAACCTTAAATGGCAATGTCAATGGGTTTCACACCTTGGATGTATGAAGGGTTGTGCCAATTATTTAGGATTGGGAATTTCTGATGCATGGCTTTTTGGAAGTACTGGGCATGCCTTCATTTTGAATATTCACGAGGTTGTGTGTCCCAGCGGACCTACGGCATGGAACGATTGTCGAATGATCGAGTTGGCAGGAAACATTGGTCTTAAAATCACACCTTTTTATGCACTTAAAAATGATGAGCATTTTGCTGAAAAGCAAAAGTTGGCGTGGGAAAAAGTCAAAGATGCTCTCGATGCAGGGAAACCATGTTACGGATGGGAACTTGAAATTCCTGAATATTATGTGATAACAGGATATGATGATATCGGATATTTCTTTTCAGGACCCGGTGCAGATCCAGGAAAAGGACCTAAGCAATGGGATAAGCTTGGTGACACAGGGATAGGGGTTCTGGGAGTTTTCGTAACTGAAGCCAAGAAACCGGCTGAGGAAAAAGTTATTGTTAAAGAAGCGTTTGAATTTGTTAAGAAATTCTCACAAGATCCCGGAGAGTGGGTTTTCCCGATGTATAAATCCGGTATTGCAGGTTATGAACTATGGATCGATGCCTTAAAAAACGGGAAGGCTGATGTTTTTGGTGTGTCGTATAATGCCGTTGTATGGAGCGAGTGCCGAAAGCATGCTGTTGGATTTCTTAGGGAAGCCAAGGAGTGTTTGGACAATAAATATTCCCCGTTATTTGATGAAGCCATAAAACATTATGAACCAATCTATAAGCTACTCGAGGATAACTGTAAACTTTTTCCATTTCCACCTAAGGGTGATGAGCTTGAAAATCAAGAAAAAGTTAATAAATCTATTGAATACCTCACACATGCTAAGGAGCATGAAGCTAAAGGTTTAGAAACGCTTCAGAAAATTGCTGAAGCTCTATGAGATATTAAATAGCCTCGCAGGTTTGAAATTCGATAATTGTATTGTAAACAGATTCTTGTTTTCTACTTATGTTTATTCACATAGATAATGAATCGTAATTACAGATAACTTTATCAAAAATTAATCGAACCTCATTTGAAATTCCGCTGTGAAAACGTCTGGATATTTAATTACTTCACCGATTATTATTTCACGGTTTTGCCTAGTATTTATTATTTCATAGTTTAGCCTAAAATGACTTAACCATTTGTTCTTATCGAAACCGAATGTTAACCCAAATGTGTATCTATCAAGGTCTTCTGCGTCTTCAGTTTCATTAAAGAAATCATATCGGAAAGCAGGGATTAAATAATGAAGAAGCTTACTTTCAATTGGTATATCATAAGAAGCGTATGTATAGAATGCATACCGATCAGAGCCATAAGATTCTAAATAGGAACCCTCTGCTGTGATATAGAGATTCCTCCATGTATATGATAGACTGGGGGAGTAAAACTTCATATCCTCGGCATTTTCGTTTAATTCATTATCTTTACCAATAGCTATAGCAAATGCAAACTTGAATCCCTTGGTGGTAAATAATTCTTCACGTAAAATCAAATTTTTATATTTATTGTTATCAGGACAATTCATTCCAGCGCCATTAATAGCACCGGCATAAATTTTAGAATATTCGGATGTATAACTTACATACGCACCAATATCCCGATATGGTGGGGAATTAAATGCTATATAACTTCTATTAATGAAATCGATTTTCGAGGAAGATTGTAAATTTTCAGTTGCATATGGTGTAACAAATTGTCCTATAACAAATTTAAGATTTTTAACGGGAGTAAACCATATCTGTGCGTCGAGAAGTCCTGCAACGTATGGTGCTCCGTAACGATTGTAATTAAAGAAGGTGAAAAAGAATAAAGAGGAATACTCATTGATATCAGCTTTGCAGCCTAATGTGGCTAATATAAGTTTGAATTGATTCTGATTATCCTGATCTTCTTCCTTAACAATTTTATACTCGAATCCGCTTCTAATGTAACCAAACCAATTCAATTCCGATCTCTTTTGAGCTAAGAGATTGGCTGCAAAAAGCAAAAGCAACATTACTACGATAAGAGCTTTGGGTCTCATTGTTTCTCCTCCTTTTTATTTTATCAAATATTAAACGATTAAAAATTCTTTTAAAATCAATATCAGATATTTCACAAATCACTGTAGGCAAAGATTAAAAGATCACGATTTTTCTTACTATCCAAAAGAAATGATTTTTAATGTATCGATTACTGTAAATTATCAATTATATCTCCTGCGATTTAATTTATTTGCACTGTCTTTGGGTTCTTTGAAAATAACATGAAAATCGGTGCAAGAACCAATGAAACAATCATTCCCGTTGTACCTGCTTGTGGAGCGGCTTTTGGACCCCAGAAGAAATATAAAATTAGACATGTAGCAAGTCCTGTCACGCCTGAAACAATGGCACCTAATTTCGTAGCCTTTTTTGTGAGTATCCCCCATATGAATGGACCCAGGAAAACTGAAGCAATAGCACCCCATGACACCGATAGGATTGTAACAATCACAGCTGGTCGCATCAATGCCAAAATTACAGATAGAATAATGAAAAATCCACTAGAAACTCTCATAATAAATGTTAATTCACGACCCGATGCTTTTTTATTTATAAAACCATGGTAAAGGTCCTTTGCTATAGTTGAACTTGAAATTAACACTAATGCTGCAAGGGTTGACATAGATGCAGATAGAATAAGAAGAAGAATTATAATTGTAAGCGCTGATGGTATTGTATATGTAAGTAATTCTGGCATCAAAGCGTCAAAGCGAGGAACAATTTTACCAGCAACTTCGATAAACGCATTTGGGTTATCTATGGGATTAAGGAAAATTCTGGTCAATGCGCCAGTAAAATAAGCTGTTCCTGTTACTAATACTGCAAATATCGTAGATGCAATCATGCCAATTTTAACTGACTTTTTGTCTCTAATAGCGTAGAATTTCTGTAAAAGCTGCGGCATGCCCAACGGTGCTACACTAGTCAGGAACACCAGAGAAAATAAGGGCCATAACCCGGGAGGTCCCACTGCGGATACAAGTTTTGGATCGATTGCTCTGAGTTGCGCAAAAATATTCGGGATTCCACCGCCCTTTGTTATTGTGCTCGCTAGAAGTGTAC
>CAZLTJ010000035.1:5647-21782 GCA_964562425.1 uncultured bacterium | reverse complement strand
GAAGATGCTTTAAAACTAATGTACCAAGCTGCTAGTGGTCATTCAAAACTTGAATCTTTAGTATCACTATTTGTAAATATTGGAATGCTCTGCATGGAGATGGAAAAGTACGAAGAAGCAAGAGCACATCTTGTCCTATGCAAATATGTTAGAAATGAAAAAAAATGGACTGTATCTGAGTCTATAATAAAGAATGTTAATGATTTAAATAAACTCATTGGTAATGACAAAGCACCATCCTCTATTAAAGAAGCATTGAGTATTTGCCAAAGTGAGTGGAGAAAACTAATAGGTAAAGAGAACGACTCTAAGGACTTGTCATACAAGAACCGTAAAGTGAAAAAAGGTCTTTTTGGTAAAGTAAATTTAGGTCATAGTGACCGTCCATACTGTTTTATTAACGCAAAAGGCAACCAGTCTTTTTTCTGTTATAAGTCAGATTTGCCACCAAATATAATAGAAGGTGATGAAGTTACTTTCGATGCAATTCCATCTTTCGATAAAAAAAAGAATAAAGAATCATGGAAAGCTTCGAATATACAACACAGCGGATAACACAGCATAAAAGGTTCGTGCCTAACGACACTCACCAAAACTCAAATTCAGTTAATTTTATGTGTTTGTAATTTGGGACGAAATAATATAATAAAACTAAGTAGAAATAAAAAAAGGAAGTGAATATGCCATGGATCGATAAAGAAAAATGCACAGGTTGTGAAATTTGTGTAGATGAATGCCCGGTGGACACTATCCTAATGTTTGATAGCAAAGCGGATATCGAAATGGACGGCTGCATCCGTTGTGCAATGTGTCATGACATTTGCCCTCAGGACGCAGTGAGACATGATGCTGAAAAAGTAGATGAATGGATTGAAGAGAAAGTCCAGGTGGCAAGAAGAAATCTTGATTTATGCGAAAAGTTTTTAGGAAGTCCTGAAAATGCTAAAGAATGTTTAGAAAGGACGATAAAAAGCTATAAGCGGGACGAATACATATTACAAAAGACAATTGAAAAACTGGAAAATTTTTATAAGACACTGTATTGAGAAAAAATGGGAAAATAGTGGAAAGTATAACCAATTCCGGGGTAATAAGATGAGCATATCGGAAAACTTTCAAAGGATAAGGGAAGAAATTCCTGAACATGTAAAAATAGTTGTGGCAGCAAAAACGAGGACAGTGGAAGAAATTGCAGAAGTTATAGAAGCAGGCGCCACAGATATAGGAGAAAATTATGTTCAGGAAGCTTTGGAAATGTATAAACAGTTGGGCGAGAGAGCAAAGAAAGTGAAATGGCATTTGATAGGCCCTTTGCAAAAAAACAAGATAAATAAAGCTCTTCCAATTTTCGATATTATACAAACAATTGGCGACTATGAGATTGCTGAAAACATAGACAGAAGGGTCGAGAAGGCTGGAAAAAAGATAGTTCCTATTTACATCGAGATAAACATTGGCAGTGAAATTACGAAGTATGGTATAAAGCCAGAGTTGGAGCACATTGAAAAGCTAATCCGGAAAATATCGGATAACTTGGGACACATAAGAGTAGATGGATTAATGACAATGGGACCAAGGTTCGGTAGCGCAGAGGATTCAAGATATTATTTCAGGAAAACAAAAGAAATATCTGAAAAAGTTCAAGCTCTTAACTTAGCAAGGGTCGAGATGAAAACACTATCTATGGGAATGTCAAATTCTCACATAGTAGCGATAGAAGAAGGAAGTAATATGGTTAGGATTGGCACATCGATTTTTGGAGAAAGGGCATGTGCCTTACATTAAGATTTTGAAAACAGATTGGGACATTGTAATGGAAATCGAGGAGTTAAATGAGGAAATACGGAAATGCCACAGATGCTGCCTATCGGAAACGAGAACAAATGTTCTTTGTGGAGAAGGAAATCTTTATACTAAACTCATGCTAATTGCTCAAGCACCCGGAGAAAACGAGGATAGAGAGGGGAAAATGTTCATTGGACCCTCGGGAAAAGTATTGGATGAACTATTGAGGATGGTTAATATTGATAGAAAAGATATTTATATGACAAATCTGGTTAAATGCATGCTCCCAAAATATAGAAAGCCAAAACAGGATGAAATTGAAAATTGTAGTCATTATCTGGATAGGGAAATTGAGTTGATTAATCCAGAACTATTGGTTCCGTTGGGTTATTATGCCACACGATACATCTTTGAAAAATATGCTATTCCATTGCCATCCAAGCAAGAATTTTATAAGATTTATGCCAAATTTCTTTTGGCTGATAGGAAAAAAGTATTCCCTTTGCGACATCCTGCTGCTCTTCTTTATAATGATGATATTAAAGAAGAAATGATTAAAAATTACCGCAAGATGAAAGTGCTTCTTGCAGATTGCAAATGGTATCCAACGTGTCCGATGAAGAGATCTTATGAAAAAGGAAAACTAAACAGAGAATGGATTGAAACTTATTGTAAAGGAGATTGGGAGAGCTGTGTTCGCTATCATATGGAAGAGCATGGGGAACCACATCCCGATTGGATGCTTCCCGATGGAAGTATTGACGAGAGTTTGAGAGAATAGAAGTATGAAAGCACAAATTCATATAATAGAATGTATATGGCTCTGTCTATTTGGCAACTTCTCTTGTACGCGAGACTTATATGCAACATTCACTCATAATAGTTTGGAAATAGACCATGGCAAGAACTGAGCCTTTTGATAAGTTTACATCCCTGTATGAAGATTGGTTTGAGAGGAACAAATTTACTTTTGAATCAGAACTTCGTGCAATAAGGATGCAACTGCCAAAATGTAACAATGGCATCGAGATTGGCATAGGAAGTGGACGATTTGCGCTACCATTGGGTATTAAAATTGGTGTTGAGCCATCAAGAAAGATGAGGGAGATTGCACAAAAAAGAGGTCTTAAAGTCATCGATGGTGTAGCTGAAAATCTTCCTTTCGATGATTCGCAATTCGATTTTGTGTTAATGGTAACTACCATTTGTTTTGTAGACGATATAGAGCTATCTTTTAAAGAAGCATATAGGGTGTTAAAACACAGTGGGTTTTTGATAATTGGATTTGTCGATAGGGAAAGCCCTATTGGAAAATTATATCTGCAACATAAATGGGAGAATAAGTTTTACAATATAGCCACTTTCTATACTGTGGATGAGATTATCTCTGAATTGGAAAAATTAGATTTCAAGAATTTCAGCTTCACTCAGACAATTTTCCATAATTTGAATGAGATAAGAGATATCGAGCCAATAAAGGAAGGTTATGGCGAAGGTTCATTTGTTGTGATCAAAGCAACAAAATAAACAACAAAGGCATACATCGACAAACCGCAGACTAATAGCCAGATTAGGTGTGAACAAGAGGTGAAAATACCTTTTACATTGCTAAGATTCATTTTCTGATTTACAATTCATCGGCATTAAAATTGTATTAATATTGCGTATATTTTCATGTTTGTTTGTGTTTGGTATGCTTCTTGCTACTAATTTATTTCATTGATAATTAGTTAATTGCAAATGAAACTTTTCCTTGCATATTAATGGAATTAAAGAATAGGTTTGAATAATCGAATGTTGATTTTACATTCCCAAATGGATATTATATAAAAATCAGCTTAGGATAAATAAAATGCACCAAAAAGTAAAAGCATTAATTACACCCGAAGTGCTAGTCTGGGCTAGAGAGAATTCTGGTTATTCGAAAAAAGGAATTTCAGAAAAAATGGGAATTTCTATTGAGGAACTGGATGAGTGGGAAAGCGGTGAAAAAAAACCCATGGTAAATCAGCTTGAAAAGCTGGCAAATTATTATAAGCGTCAGATAACTGTATTTTACTTACCAAAAAGACCAAAAGATGATAAACATTTAAATGATTTTAGAAGAATTGAAACAAGTAAAGATATCAAAGAACCTGTACAACTTAATCTTGAAATAAGACGAGCTTTTTACAGAAGAGAAATTGCATTAGAATTAATAGAATTATTGAATGAGAGCCCACCAGATTTCGAATATAAAATTAATCTTTCTGACGACCCGGAAGAGATTGGGGAAAAAATTAGAAAAATATTAGGTATTGATATAGAAGCACAATACAAGTGGAAAGATAAATATAAGACTCTTAATAGATGGCGAACTGCTGTGGAGAATATAGGTGTATTAGTTTTCCAGATATCAGAAATTGAGGTTAATGAAATGCGTGGGTTTGCAATAAACGAATTCCCTCTACCTGTTATTGGATTAAATAACCAGGATTCACCGAGAGGAAGAATTTTCACTCTTATACATGAATTGACTCATTTAATGTTGAATGAAAGCAGTATCTGTGATATTTGTGAAGAAAACGACAAGGGAATTGAGATTTTTTGCAATCATGTAGCCGGAGCAACTCTTGTTCCTAAAGAAGACTTGTTAAGTAATGAGATCGTTAAATTATATAAAGGAAAGCTAAATTGGTCAGAGGAGAATTTGAGTAAACTTTCAGATACTTTTTCTACAAGTCGTGAAGTAATACTTCGTCGTCTTCTCACTTTCAGGCTAACATCGAAGGATTATTACCAAAAGATGCAAAAGGAATTCAGTAAGGAATATCAGGAAAATTTAAGTAAGAAAAAAGAAAAAAACAAAGATTGGTTTCCTACTCCTACTTATAAAAATGTAATTAATTTGAGCGGATTGCCATACGTTAATCTTGTTCTATCTAGCTACTATCAGGAAAAAATAAGTTTAAGTGATTGGTCTGATCTTCTTGGGATTAAAATTAAAAATTTTCCAGAAACAGAAACTGAAATAATGAATAAGTCCAGAAAATATGAATAATCTTTTTAACAAGTTTTATAAGTATAGTATTGATACAAGTTCCTTGATAGACGCATATAATAGGTATTATCCACCAGATATTATGCCGGATCTATGGGAAAAATTTGAAGAGATGATTAAAAATTTTGAACTTATTGCAATTAAGCAAGTTATGGATGAATTATATGGGCAAGATGATGATTTGTTAAAATGGGCTAAAACTCACAAAGAAATGTTTATATCATTCGATGAGGAAATACAGAAGGTTGTGAGATTGATATTAGAGGAATTACCTAATTCTATAAATTTAGGAAAAGAAAAAACTAATGCAGATCTATGGGTTATAGCTTTAGCTAAAATTCATAATATAACTGTTATAACAGGAGAGAAAGGAACTGGTAAGCTTAAAGACCGTAAAATTCCAGATATTTGTAAGAAAATTCATGTAAGATGTTTTGATCTATTAGGTCTTTTTAGAGAGAAGGAATGGATATTTCACATTAAATAACTCCAAACAAATCAAATAGTCGTCTATAATTTTGGAATAATAACAAACAAAATAAAATCGGAGGTTAAAATGGCTAAACCTAAGACAAACGATTATAAACTTGTTATGATTTCCGTTCAGGGCGTTGTTAGCCCACCAATGCACAGAGGTCAACACAGTTTCGACAAAAACGGCAAGCCGTTTATGCTTCCCGGAACCGGCGGAATAACATACAACGTACAAGCTGGCGATCCTGCGTTCGGCTGGGAAGCGGATCACATCGAGCCATCGGTCTCCGCAATCGCCAATTTCGAAAAGAGGTTCGAGGGTCAAAACAACGGATTCAATTTCTATTCCTGCACCGGCAACGAAGCTACAATTGTCTCCGGCGATGCTAAAGGCGACAAAGGAGTTGTTCTGGGACATCACGGTGGTGCAGAGCATGTGATTATCGAATTCTCTCGCGAAATAAAGGATAAAATGCTTATGGACGATAAAATACTTATCAAGGGTTTCGGGCAGGGCTTGAAGTTCGTAAATTATCCAGAAATTGCCGTTTGCAATCTCGATCCTCGTATATTAGATAAGTGGGATATCGAGGACACAGGACACGGTATTAAAGTTCCGGTTGCCGCTGTTGTACCGGGACAGCTTATGGGCAGCGGAGTTGGATCTACTACAATGGGCAGAGGTGACTACGATATTATGACCGCAGATGAGAAATACATAACCGAACTCGGCTTAGACAAATTGAGATTCGGAGATTTTGTCGCTATCACAGATCATGATAACAGATACGGCAGAAGTTATCGACGCGGAGCAATTTCAATTGGCATCGTTATGCATGGCAATTGCCAGTATGCCGGGCACGGACCCGGTGTTACGACTCTTATCTCAGCAGTCGAACCTGGACTCATTGAATACGAAGTAACGGACAAGGCTAATATTGCTAAAATTCTGAGTATTGGAAAGTTTGCAAAACCTGAAAAAGACAAATAGCAATGTTGAAATGATTGTTTATATTCTATCTGTTCATGTGCTTACAAATTGAGATTCTGTGCGACGGTAATCTATGAATAACAAGAATTTAAAAGATGAATTCATTCTATCTATCGATGGTGTCAGTAAGAGTTTCGGTAAGACTCTTGCGGTTAGCGATCTGAATCTTGAACTAAGAAGTGGTGAAATTTTCGGGTTTTTAGGTCCCAACGGTGCAGGTAAAACCACAACAATAAAGATGATTGTAAGCCTTCTCAGACCAAATAAAGGCACCATAAAAATTGGTGGTCATTCCATTGTCAGCGAGCCTGTGGAAGCCAAAAAACTTATAGGTTATATTCCCGATAATCCATACATATATGAAAGGCTTACCGGTCGTGAATTTTTGGAGTTGGTAGGGTCTTTATTCAGAATGGAAAGCAAAATAATTGCCGAAAGAATTGAGATGCTTTTCGATCTTTTTGGCGTGGAAGAATGGGGAGATGATTTATCAGCCGAGTATTCTCATGGGATGTGTCAGAAAATAATAATGGCTTCTGCAATACTTCACGATCCCCGACTAATCGTTATCGATGAGCCAATGGTGGGTCTCGACCCGCAAAGTCAGCGATTGGTTAAGCAAATTATACGAAAGTTAGCAGAGCAAGGAACCACATTCTTTATGTCCACACACACTCTTTCAGTTGCGGAGGATACCTGCACAAAGATTGGTATTATTAACAAAGGGAAATTACTCGCGTTAGGCAATCCTGACAGACTTCGCAGCGATGCAAAGATGTCTGGCAAGACACTCGAGGAGTATTTCATTCATCTCACAGGCGAAGAACGCAAGGTAAATCTCTGGTCATTGGAATAAAGTAATTCGAGATAGTGAAATTTGGGTGTATGATTAATTGATTCGCAAACCTTTTATCAGTTATTCCCTCAATCCTTGAAAATCTTTTTTTTACCCACTCTATTCCCTGATCACCTCTTCCCATTAAGAAAGAGAAGCATGTAACAATTCGATTTCTGTCCCTCTCCTTAGGGCGAGGTGATTCCGATATAATCAGAATCAGGTGTGGGAGTGAACACACTCTAACTATGTGGATATTAAACTGCAAAGCCAGTTTATTGAATATATACATAGGCAAGGTTAATAAATATGGGTAAAAACGAGTAGAATGTTCACCATTTTTTAAAAAAGAATCTTGAATTAGAATTTAATATTGCGTATAATATAAATAGATAAATTATAGGAGGTATTATATGTGAGTTTGATAGTATTTTCTTCCTTAAATTCGGTCGAGTAACGATTGCTTAAAGGACTCGGTGGATATGTTTATTTGTTCTACGCTTGTTTAATAAGATCTCATTTGGGATTGTTTTTGATGTCTGAGCTTCAATTTTTTACTCGACGTCTACAGAAAATCGGTTAAATTACATGTAAAAAAAGCAGGTATGTTTAAGAAGTGAGAATTATTAACTAAACTGAAACTAATTTTGCGCATTTGATAAAGAAAATTAACAAATTTGTATAAATCGATCGTGTAAAGGAGTTTTAATGAGAAAGAATATTCAAAAGAGAATTCTTATTAATTCGCTTTCTTGCATTATTTTTTGTAGCATTATAATAATCTCTTCTGTTTTCGCGGTTGAGGTTAATATCGAATCTATCCGAAATGTAGCGATGTTCCATTTAGCTGTGCATAATCGGTCTGCTGAAATATCCCAGCCTGACACCGATTTTAACTATACTGTGAAAAATATCACACCGTTATTAGACGATAGCTCAACTCGGAAGCTTGTGTATATTGTTAGCCTTAACCCGCATGGGTATATCGCAATCAGCACCGATACGGATATTAGACCTGTAATTGCTTATTCATTCAGCAATAACTTCAATTTCGAGGATTTTCCGCAAAATGTGTGCTTGCATTTGCTGAGTGCAGATATGAGAAACCGTCTCGATGCAATAAATTTAACCTCACCTGAAATTAAATCGAAGAATAATTTGCTTTGGGAATATCACATTAAAAGCGAAGAAAGTTTCTTAGAAATATTAGCTACAACTGCAACATATGGTCCCTGGATCGATACTCAATGGGGACAAGGCGGTTTCTATGCAAGCAGTTGTCCAATCGACCCTGAAACGAGCCGAAGAAGCATAGCAGGTTGCGGTCCGGTGGCTATGGGGCAAATTATTAACTACTGGGAATTCCCAACTTCCTTTTCGTTTCCCGCAACAGAAAGCTATTGGTCAATATACACCGATCCACATATATGGATCGACGCTACAACAGCATCGATGAGTACAATAGATTACAACGGAGATGGCATTCATCCCACAAGGTCAACAATAGGGTCTCTTCTTTATGCCTGCGGAATAATTTTAAAAGCCGGCTATAGCTCCCGAGCAACCGCGAGCTGGTGCAACGCAGGTAATTTCAAAAAGTATGGTTATGGAACTGCAATAACTATGGAAGGCTCGGATCCAGATTTCTATTTCGTATTGCAAAATAACTTGATTAATTCAAAGCCTGCGTTTCTTTCAGTCGATGGACCCTCGACTGCTGGACATGCAATTGTATGTGATGGATATAAGGACAGCGGTTCATATCATCTTAATATGGGCTGGAGTGGTTCGAGTGATGCTTGGTATTATCTGCCTACTGGTATGCCCGCAGGTTTTGATGTCATAAGAACTGCGGTTGTTAACATAGAACCTATTGAAGACCCAACAAACGATCCACCGTTAGTTCTACGAATACCAACGGATTACTCAACAATTCAGGAAGCACTCGATGTTGCACTTACTGGAGATACTGTAATTGTGAAGAACGGCAGATACTTCGGAACAGGCAATGTCGATCTTACTTTCAAAGGGAAAGGAATATATCTTAGATCAGAATCGGGTGCATTGGCATGCACTTTAGATTGCCAACGTGCTTGGAGAGCATTCCATTTCTATAATGGTGAGAACAGCAACTCTGTTATAGATGGATTTACAATTTACAATGGGAGAAGAAACGATGGCGCGGCAATAGGTTGCGAAAGCTCATCGCCAACGATAAAGAACAACATTTTCAAATATAACTCCGGACAAAACGGAGCAATATACCTTCTTAGATTTGGCAATGCGAGGATTACGAATAATGAATTCACAGAAAATCAGGCGTATTCCTCCGGAACAATTTTCTCATACCGATCCTTTGCAACAATAAATAGCAATAGCATTCATAACAATACGGTAAATATGGGTGGCGCAGTTAATTCTGTATTATCTGGATTGATTATTACCCATAATGAAATATATGAAAATACTGGCACACATGCTGGAGCAATTCTTTCCGTCGAGTCCTACGATTCTATCGCAGGAAATTTAATCTACAATAACACCGTAGATAAAACCGGCGGTGCAATTTCTATTATCGAATCACAGCCAAAAATCACTCTCAACGAATTCAGAGGTAATCGATGCGATTCCTTGGGTGGAGCTATTTACATCTTTAAATCCAATCCTTCCATTTATAGCAACAGTTTTATTGCAGATACCGCTTTATTAGGCGGAGCAATATACGGCGACTCCACCGAGGGTAATATAAGCCACAACACAATAGACAGTTGCAATGCTGATTTCGGTGGTGGAATTTTTTGCCAACATTCAAACCTATCTATAATTGAGAATACGATCGATAATAATACTGCAATTTTTGGCGGTGGAATTTGCTTGCTCGAGACAGGTTCAAGTATCAGAGTAAACACTCTCGAATCCAACAATGCACGATTGGGTGGTGGTATGTACATATATTTCTCAGCACCCTCATTGACCGGAAACGAGTTAATCCGAAACAATTCAACACAAGATGGTGGCGGGATTTATGTGGACCTATCAGAATTTGCGATCCATGGCAATGAGTTCACCGAAAACTCTGCAGAAAACCATGGCGGTGGAATCTATTTCATAAACTCGATAATGAATATCTCAGAAAATGATATTCACGATAATATTGCTATTGAAGGTGGTGGTATTAGCACAGAAAGCTCGAACGGTCTAATTATTGAAAATTCTCTTACCGCAAATGAGGCTCAAATAGGCGGTGGAATAACCATCAATCAATCCGCAATTAATGTAATCGGAAACACATTATATAACAATTTTGCCAATTATGGTGGTGGAATTTCATCGCGAATGTCCAATACAAACCTTAGGACAAACATAATCAAGCACAACAGAGCAGATAGTGCAGGTGGTGGAATTGAATTTAAGGGTTCCGATGCGGAAATAGTTAACAATATTTTAGCTGAAAATTATGCAACTTCAGGATTTGGCGGCGGTGTTGCATGTTTTTCCACGTCGCTGAGAGTTATTAATAACAATATCGTCAGCAATTCTGCTACTAAAGGTTGTGCGTTATATATTGCTCAGGCTTCTTATCCTACCATGTTTAACAACATCATATGGGATAATGCATTTTCTATCGTCGATGGCGAAATATACGTAACTGGTGGAACAGCAGAACCGTGCACAGTGGTTATTTCGCATTGCAATATCGATCCCTCAAAATGCAAAGTCGATCCCGATGGATTTATCGACTGGCGAAGCGGGATAATCGATGAAGACCCATTATTTGTAGACTCTATGTTCCATTTAAATGATGATTCACCCTGCCGAAATAAGGGCACAGGGTCCGAGACCACACTCGATGGCTCAATTATTCGTGCTCCAAGTAAGGACCTCGAAGGGGAATCCAGACCTAAGGGGCCTAAATTCGATATCGGTGTTTACGAATATGAGTCTGGTGATATAATGTATTCCACAAGAAATTTCCCAAAAGACTATGTACTTCGCTCATATCCCAATCCGTTTAATGCCTCGTGCAAAATTTACGTGCCTGTTGGCTCGGAATGCGAAATTATTGACATAAACGGTCGAACAGTAAAGGCATATAATTCCTCGGAAACACAAAGCGGAGAGATTACATGGCATCCCGAAAAATCAATTTCTGCAGGCGTTTATACTGTACGAGCAAAAATTAATGACAGGACATTAACAGGAAGGATTTTATATGTAAAATAATACGTTGTGTTACTAAATTTGTGAATGTAAGTTATTCACAGAATAGGAAAATTGCATTCCTGCGTAAAATTAATTCATATTAAAAGGAGGATTGTGATGAAGAATTTTGCATTTAGTTTTTTTATTGTTACGCTTGTTTTGTCATTCAGTTGGATTCATGCACAAAGAAACAATTTGCATATCATTCCAGTAAATTCAATAGCAGACTTTAAAAGCGAAATTTTTGAATTCCTAGAAGCAACAGATGATTCCGGTGCATTAGATATCGAGCTCGGTTGCAGAACCGACAGCGGTAAGGTCGATATTGCATTTGTTTTGGATATATCTAACTCTATGGACAGTGTTATGCTTCGAATCGTGGAGGACATAGATGTCATTGCAACTGTATTACACTTTTTAGGCTATCAATATCAGTTTGGACTTACTACTGTTTTGGATAGTACTGTTGTTTTCGATTTTGATACAACAATACCCGGTCCACAAATGACCGACGATTATAGTGAATTCCATGCACAACTTATTCGAATATCAACAAGCGTGACTGACCCTTCAGGTCCAGAGTATACTTGGCTGGGTTTATGGGAGACTTTAACCCAGTATGAATGGCGAGTGGATGCATTGAAAATTGCATTTATAATCACAGACGAGCCATCCTGTGCAATGGATATAGATAGTGCATCTGCGCCTGGTTGTTTCGTTTTGGCACAATATATAAGCGATTATCCATTTTTCAGTAATCCATATTCTAAGGCAATGAAGGAAGCTTTTATTGTGTTTTCAATAACATCGAGTCCTTTAAAACCTGGAGGAACATCTCCTATCGCTTTCTGGGATACATTATATAGAAGAACAGCTCGAAACACCGGTGGTTCTTGGTTCGAGATAGGAACATTAGTGAGTGATATTCTTAATCCCCTTAAGCAAAATATCGATACCACATTAGCACTTAATGTTTGTGTAACAAACATGACCGGAGAATATATCCATTGGGCTCAGGCTTCTCTGGATCTTGGAGATTCTTTGCAGCTTATCGCTGGGGATACGACTCAGTATTACCATCACCAACCTTGGATGGATGGCGAAAGACATTGTTTCGGTTGGAGAATAAATGCTCTCTCGAGGAACGATATTAGCGAGACTTGTTTAAATATATATTTACAACTATGGACTGACCATAAAGATTATTCAGATACAATTCGAGAATGCTTTTTCTTTTCATGTATCGGTCCTACCGCAGAGATAATATGTCCACCAGATACACTTTCCGGACAAATATGCAGCGCTTGTCCATTCCAACCAATTATTCTTCACTTCGAGGACGATGATACTACTATAGATACAACCTCAATAATCCTTAATGTTAACGATTCCAATTACACATATCCCGATTGTATGAGTTTTAATGCAACAACAGGAATTCTTACCTTCACGCCAGATTCAATGTGGTCACATGGCGATGATGTTATATACCGTATTGTTTCACTCAAAGATGCAAAAGGATGCCCTTTTGCGGATTCACTCGAAGGAGCTTTCTATATCGACCTTGAACCACCAATTGTATCCGATATAGAGTTGATTCCTTCACCTCTTTTACCATATGTAATTACCGACACATTTGTTATGATAATATGGACAATAGAAGATTATCCATCGGGTGTCGATGTTAGGTCGGTTTTTCTTATTGTCAACGGCGACACATTTGATCTTTCCCATCCTTGTATCAGTGTCTTTCCAGTTCCTCCTTTTAGAGTTGTTTTATTTGGCTCTAGGAGTGAACTCGATGCTTTGGGAAGCGACACAATGACAGTATGCGTTTATGCAGCAGACAGGGTTGATTCCATGCGTGGGATTTGCGAGCTTTGTGGTCCCAATGACACCACATACTGCTATGAGTTTTACTTCATAGACAGTACATATACAAAATTTATTTCACCATCGGAAGGTGAGATTATTGCTTGCGATACTCTTGAAGCCTTGATAATGATATTCGACCGTCGTGCAGAGAGATTTGATGATACAACTTTTGAGATGCAATGTATCGTAAACGACACAGATACTACAGTATTCACAGGTTCCGATAGCGTTTTCTTCACACTCTCGCGTATCAACGTAATGTTCAAAACGCCATTGGATTTTGCAAGTTCTGGAGATAGCATTAAGTTAGTGTTGATCGATGGAAAGGACACAACAGGAAGACCCATTTTCGGACTGCCGATCGAGGTGCAATTTATATTAGATAACGAACCCCCCATTATGTTTGAACTTACACCCACGCATTTAGAGACAATCTCGATGTCACCAGCAAGAATTGAAGTTAAAGTTATCGATTTAATTTCCGGCATCGAGCCCAACACAATGAGTTTTCATCTCGGTACAGACGACTTCATCTGGCCAGATCCAGCATTATCCTGGAACTCCACAGATAGTTTAGCAGTGCTTGATCTTACAATTTCTGGGGATACATTCACCACCGATACAATAATTTGGGTTAGATTCCGAATCGGGGATAATGTAGATTCGTTGAACTGCGGACCAAATACAACAGAAACACTATGGGTGTTTTGTATCGAACATGGGAAAATCCGACAATCCATCGAATACATCCCAAAAGACTATGCACTTCGCTCTTATCCCAATCCGTTCAATGCCTCGTGCAAAATCTATGTGCCAGTTGGCTCGGAATGCGAAATTATCGATGTTATCGGTCGAACAATAAAAGCATATAATTCCTCGGAAACGCGAAGCGGCGAGATCACATGGCATCCTGAAAAATCAATATCCGCAGGCGTTTATACTGTACGAGCAAAAATTAATGACAGGACATTAACAGGAAGGATTTTATATGTAAAGTGATTCTTGTAACATGAGAATCCTTAAAAATTAATTTGGCTTCAAAGGAGGTTAAATGAGACCTAGAAGTATTAAACTTGCAATACTTCCGACACCGCTTTACAGACTTGATAGAACCTCTGCTGAATGGGAACGAGAAGTTTGGATCAAACGGGATGATCTTACTGGGTGTATCGAAAGCGGAAACAAAATTCGTAAACTCGAGTTCATAATGCAGGATGCCTTGGAGATGAACGCAGATATAATAATAACTTGCGGTGGAGAGCAATCCAATCACTGTCGAGCTACTGCTGCTGTCGCAAGAAAACTTGGACTAAATGTTGTTCTATTCCTTAGGCGCACTGGAGAAGGAGCCACCGGCAACTGGCTTCTGGATTTGATCTTTGATGCCGATTTTGTGTGGCTTACTCCCGAGGAATACAAAAACCGTAATCAGATTATGGAACGAGAGCGGCAAAAGCTAATTAAACTCGGGCATCGTCCGTATGTCATCCCCGAGGGTGCTTCCAACTCATTGGGGGCATTAGGCTATTTCGAGGCAGCAAATGAGCTGCACAAACAGTTTTCAAGAAGCATATGGACTCCTGATTATATTATATTTCCCAGCGGAAGCGGAGGCACGTATGCAGGATTGTGGTTAGGTTTTAAGGTTGTTGGAATCGATTCAAAAATAATAGGCATTTCCGCCGGCCCGGATGTATCGGAGCTTACCCATACTATATGGGATATTGCACAGGAAATGAATAAGAAATATAAATTGCATCTTTCAATTACTCAGAAAGAGATAAGCATTTTAGACAATTTCTGGCAAACTGGATACGGCTTAGTTAACAATGAGCACATAGATTTTATTGCTGATTTCGCCAAAAGAGAGGGAATAATTCTTGGACCGACATATACAGGCAAAGCCTTTCTCGCGGCTAAAAAACTCTGCAACAACGGTACAATCCCCAAAGGCAGCAAGGTGCTTCTAATTCACACAGGTGGCGCTTTCGGAATTTTTTCAAAGGGTGAAATGTTTAGGCAAAGATATTTCTCCCATGCAAGAGAAAAACAGAAGTAAACAATTTCATTGTCTCGATGAACCAGCGAAATCGATAGATACTAATGAATGTTAAAGGACAGTGATTTTAGGAGCGTAATTATGGGTGCTATGGGTTTCTCGATAAGAGAAGGCATAAGATCCGTTTGGAGACACAGATTTGTGGCTGTGCTGTCTATTATTACAATAGCATCGGCATTGTTTGTGCTCGGGTTCTTCTTGACTGTAACATACAACCTGAATACATTTCTCAATGAAGCTCAGCAGAAAATCTCCATCGAGATATTTCTTACCGACGATGTAAAGTTATCCGAAATTAGGAGCTTGAAAACCGAACTGATGCGTCTTTCGGGGGTCAGAGAAGTTTTTTTCATCGACAAAGAATCAGCGAAAAAACGGTTTGAAGAAAAATTCGGAAGCAATATACTCATGGGTTTAAATGAGAACCCCTTTCCACCATCGATGCTTGTAAGGCTAACTCCCGGAACTGGTATAGATAGATCCGCTAGTGCAGTAATTGAAACACTAAAAGATAGACCTGAGATTATACAGATCGTAACTCCGGGAAATATTTTCAAAAAAATTTCAAATTTACTGCAGACATTTCTCATTCTTTCACTATTATGGGGGGTAATCTTGCTTTTGGGAGCTATTATCATTGTAATCAATACAATAAAATTAGCAATTTACGGTCGCCGTGATTCCGTCGAAATTATGCAGCTTGTGGGTGCAACGGATGCATTCATTCGTCGTCCGTTTATGGTTGAAGGATTCATTCAAGGGATTTTGGCTGGATTCCTTGCTGCAGTGACGCTTGTTGTAGCTTTCTGGGGAGTCAAACAACTCGTTCCTGCTATCGAGCAACCCGAGAAAATAATTTTCTGGGGTATTGCA
>CAZLTJ010000035.1:0-5637 GCA_964562425.1 uncultured bacterium | reverse complement strand
ATCTTTGGTTTATTGGGAAGCAGAATTTCTGTTAGTAAATTTTTGCATCGAATTACAAATTAATCTGGTTTATATATACAATGAACTCGATCGAAAGTTGAATTTTTAGGCAATATTTAGGTAATATAAAGACTTTGAAAGTTGTTGTGTATTTGGATATACATTATGAAAAATTTGGAAAAAATTAGGATGTGAAAAATTTAACAAAAAATTAATAAATATGCTTGATTTTCTTTCCCTAATAATACTAATTGCTATTCAACTTTTAAAAAGAGGTGAATCGATGTGAATTATTTGCGATTGATTTTATATGTTATGAAATAGCTTAAAAGAATCTAATCAAAAAATGGGGGTCTGTTATGAGAAAGTTTGATTTTTTTGTACTGTTTTTTATCATTTTAGCTGCCACATCATATCTTCTCGCTGATGACTCAGATAGTCCTTTCTCAACGCGAGTCGAAATGAATTATCGTGGAAACGTTTACAAATTCCATGAGTCGCCAACTGATACTGGTGCATTTGAAATCGTGATCGGCTGTCGTCTGGACAGCGGTCAGGTCGATATTGCATTCGCAGTAGACACATCCGGTTCTATGCTTCCTGAAATCGAAGATATTAAATCCTCGATGGACAACCTCGCCACCAGATTACACGAGTTAAACTATCAGTATCGATTTGGATTTGCCACAGTGTGCGGCGAGAATCCAAGACTTATGGATTTCGATCCTACAACACCCGGCTACCAGATGACATCTAACTTCCGACAATTTCGAACTCGAATTATGCCAATTGGTGCCGTTGGAGGTTCTGGCTGCGGACCGGAGTATATTTGGCCCGGACTATGGGATGTGTTGACTCTTTATAACTGGCGTGCTGAGGCACTGAAAATTGTATACATATGCACCGACGAGACATCCTGTGCTGAAGATGTATTCGCATGTTCTATATGTAGCGTTTATGCACGCGATACAAGCGATTATCCGAAATATAGGAATCCATACTTCAAGGTCATGAAAGAGGGATTTATCGTATATTCAGTTACTTCAACTCCTCTAACAGCAACTGGACCTATTGCATTTTGGGATTCACTTTATAGAAAAGTTGCACGCAATTCCGGTGGTACATGGTTCAATACCACTACACCGTGGACTACAGTCTTTAGACACGTTCTGTCTAATATAGATACTTGTTTAGCAATTAACATCTGTGTAACAAACCAAACGATAGACGATTTCGATTCCGGCTGGATGCAAATCGAGCTTGGTGATTCTATGAGCCTCACTGCCGGTAGTATCCGACAGGTTTATTATCCATGGGTAGCCGGTGAGGAACATTGTTTCGGTTGGAGAGTTGGCGCTGATATTAAGGACGATGGCAGACAGACATGCTTCAACGCCTATTTAGGAGCGAAAAATGTATTCGGCACTTACACCGATACTGTTCGAGGTTGTATCTTCAGACCGGATTGTGAATGTCCTGGTCCCATTGTAGATAATATGTGTCCACCCGATACCGGTTTTGGATTCACACTTTACAGCGCATGCGAGTTCCAACCTATCATTCTTCACATGGAGGATGATGATACAACAATCGATACATTATCGTTAATATTAAATGTCGATTTAATAAATTATACATTTCCAGATCACATGGAGTTCGATCCTGCATCGGGACTGTTAACTTTCACACCAGATACTGAATGGACACATATGTGGCCAGTGAATTATTCACTAGTTAATGCTACAGATGCAAACGGATGTTTCTCACAATCAATTGTAACTGGAAGATTCGATCTCGACTTTGAATCACCAGTTCTTTCTGAGGATCCTACGATGATCCCGGAGCCTATTCTTCCATATGAATTTACGGATAGTTTTGTAAATATCAGATTTTCGACAACCGATTTTCCTTCTGGCGTTGACCCGTTATCGTTTGTGCTGATGATTAATGAAGATACAATAGACATGGGAAGTCCGAACGTAACCATGTCAACTCATCCACCTATCTGGCTGTTAATACACGGCACGAAAAGGCAGATTGGCGTTGCAGATTTGGACACAATGATGATTTGTCTGTATATTGCGGACAAGGTTAATGCGACGCAAGGCGGATGCGATCTATGCGGTCCTAACGACACTACGATATGCTATGAATTCTATTTCAACGATCCTATGAACGTAGTAATAGATAACCCGCCAGATAGCGGAGTTTCCGCATGTAATCCTTTGAAAGTTGGTCTCAAAATTATAGATCCAAACAGGGATATGCCTGACGAGACAACATTTAAAGTAGAATTAATAATTAACGAAACAGATACACATTACTTTATAGACGATGACGGTGTTTTCACTCGGATGGGGGCAAATCTAGTTATATTTGAGGCTCCACCGGGACTTGTGATTTCCGGAGATGAGGTGAATTTTAAATTTATAGAGGGTAAAGACGTTCAAGGAAGACCTATCTATCCACCATTCCCTGAGGCAGAATTTACCATGGACTTCGATCCCCCAGTTATGATTTCGCATTATCCACCGGAGGACACCCTTCTCATGGATTTCCCTTATGAGCCCTATTTCTCACTTTTCGATAGCATAGCTGGACTCGATGATGGGTATATTAGTGTCATAGTTAATGCCGCTTATGCGTTCCCATGGGTAGGATCTTACGATTCGTTCGGTGTTTATAACGTAACAAATTATTTCGATCCGGCTATATGTTACGGCTTAGGTGAGACATGTCGAGTAAATATCTGTGTAGATGCTGCAGACAAACCTGACGACTGCGGACCAAATATGATGCATGAGTGCTTCACTTACTATTGGCTTCACGGTCGACCATGGATAAGAGTTATTGCTCCTCTTGAAAATTCCTACTTTGCATGTTTGGATTCAGGAATTCTTATCGAAGTTCGTGGTGGTGCTGGTCTCGTCGATTCAACATCCATATGGATGTCTATACATAAACCAGACGCCACGGTTGATATATATAATATATTCGACGATCGGTTGCAGTATATAACCGATATGGGTCCTGAGTCGCTACTGTATTTTGACGCTCCTCCTTTGTATTTCACTGAGGGTGAAGTTTATAGGATATGTATAGACAAACTTTATGACTTTGCTGGTGACTCAATGAGAATCCAGCCAACGTGCTGGACATTTACACCGGACTTTACGGCACCGTTGATTACAAACTTCTTACCACGAAATGATTCACTGATGCCTACACCGACGCCGGAGATATCGTTCCGAGTTGACGATGCATTAGCTGGGATCGACGATGCGGAACTTTATGTTAGGATTTTTGATTGGATGAGCGAATATACTTACGATGATACATTTTACATCACCAATCCGCTTGTAACATGGGACGGAACCGATTACAAGCTGGATTTCCACGGGAGCAGCTATATATTCGAAACCGGCGATACAATTCAAGTGTGCGTGTATGCTCCGGATAATTCAATTCACTGTGGACCGAACGCCACCGAATTCTGCAGCACGTTTGTGATGAGACTGACCGGTCCTATTGCAAACGTTGTGGAGCCATTAGATGGCTATATCACCGCATGTGATGATCAGAAGATAAAGATAATAATTGAAGACGACGATGGAACAGTGGATTTCAGTACAGCAGAGATTAGCATCGATGGATTCCCCTATCCCGCTTCCGCAGGTTCACCGGTTTCTATCGTGGGTGATACATTGATATTCACACCAGATACTCTAACCGGAATGTGGGTGGACAGTCAGCTTGTAACCGTTTCACTTGTTGCAGCTGACGATGAATGGGGTAACGCATTAGCTCCACCGATCACTTGGTCGTTTAGAGTCGACCTTAAGCCACCAAAATATACAGATCTTTTACCAGAATGTGAGGACACTTCATTCACTCGTTCCCCGAGGATCACATTCCGCGCCACAGATAATCTTGCAGGAATTGACATGGAAGAGAGTTACATCGAGTTGGATGGTGCGAAGTATGCATTCAATACACCAGAATTTGATATGGTTGAAGATAGTGTAACATTCCATTGTCTAAGAGCTGGTTTAGTCTGGACTGAGGGTGAGACTCTTAATCTGTGCCTTGTGCTAAAGGACAAAGTGGATTATTGCAGTCCTAATGTAGACAGCTCATGCTGCCAGATTTTAGTTATTCCTCGTGGTCCTGCACCTTCGGCATTCATGCCTGAGGATGCGGCATATTCCAGCTGCGATCCGGAAGCTATCGATTTCAGTCTTTATGATGAGGATGGAATCGATATTTCCACTCTGGTGATGAGAGTTACTCGGGGGGCATCGATAACAAGATATGATGCATCTTCACCGGAGATAACTATGGACGGCAGTTTAGCTCCCGAGACATACGGCATCTCATTCAGTCCGCTTATTCCGTTTGGGGATGGTGAGTCGGTTACCATATGTATAGATACATGCTTTGACATTTGGACTAATGAGCTTGCACCACCGCGACCTCGATGTTGGTTCTTCTATATAGATCTTTTACCACCACAGATTGTCTCGAGAGATCCTGATATCGATGAGGTGGTGCTCACACGGACACCTATCATTACTGTTAACATGGTAGATAATGGTTCTGGAATTGATTTGAGCACAGTTGAGATCGATGTTAACAGCATAACATACACACCAACAATTTCTGGTGACGATTTCATCTGGGATCCCGACGATTATGGTGTGAAATTCACTGGATGCGATACAATTCCAGTTTGTATCCGAGCTTCAGATCTAGCGGAATACTGTGGAGTGAACTCTATGGAGAGATGCTGGGAGTTTAGCATAGAATGCGGAGGACCAATAGCAACAGTCGTAAGACCTTTGGACGGTTATTATACATCCTGCGATCCGGAATCGATAGTGATTCATATTGTAGATCACAACGGACTCGATAACCCAACTCTTGCATTAACAGTGAGAGGAATTGCAATCCCATGGGGCAGTCCTGGTTTGCGCTGGGATGCACCAAGCGAAAACCTTATTTACATACCTCCAGCAGGCTTTAGCATTGCAGAAGATGTAAATGTAATACTTACAACTCTGTTCGACATGTTAGGCAATCCGCTCGATGGTTCGCTCGATTGGACATTCTATATCGACCGAGAAAAACCGTTCCCGTCTGCGCCTAGTCCTGTAGGAACAATAGCCGAGATAGCTCCTATAATTACTATAAATATTAAAGATATAATGGCTGGAATAAATGAAGATTCATTAGAACTCGTAGTCGACGGCATTCCGTATCGTCTTACTCATCCTGCGCTGACATACGATGCAATATCCTACATCCTGAGATTTGATCCAACGTTAGCGCCAGATTTCTGGATTGGTGGAGACACAGTTACGGTTTGCATTCATTCCTTCGATAATGCACATGATTTATGCAATCCTAATGACACCATATATTGCTGGGATTTTGATATAGAGACCGGAGCACCTACAGTAGAATTCGATCATCCCGGTGACGGCAAGTTCTTGGCTTGCAATCCCGATTCAATATTTATTACACTCACCGACCTTAATGGCGTTGTCACCGACTCGATAGAACTTGTAGTCAAAGTAAACTCAACATTACCAGATAGAATACCATTCGATGCACCGTTACCGTCAACTATTTCTGGGC
>CAZLTJ010000034.1:18899-21784 GCA_964562425.1 uncultured bacterium | reverse complement strand
GTATACATAGATATGATTATTTATAAATTATTAAAATTCTATAAATAGGCATCTTATTAATACTCCATTTGAATTTTAAACCATCTAAGGTGATTGTTAGCTTTTTTGCTAATGTTTTCGTAGAATAAAGATTTTTATTCTTATCACATTCGTCATAATGTGATAGATGTAGTATATTGATTTTGTGTAAGATTCAAATTATGAAAAGAAATTTGAAAATTATAAATGATATTATCAAATAGTAAATAAAGATAAAACTAAAAAAACGCTTTAATCCAGTGAAAGCATAGTTTATTCAATCCTATCAATTGATATTTGAGAAAAAATTTGCACTGCAGTAGTCAATCCGGTGGTATCTCTGAAAACCTGTCCGGTTTTGCATTGTGGGTCGCCATGACCTAAAATGTATGCCTCATAATACTGCGGGAAATCACCCGGAATAACCATTAAACTCTCCCATACAACAGACGGTTGTCCCCATTTATGGCAGTAAAACGGATCATCGGATGGAAGGTCTGCGGAATACGTTTCGTTGAAATCGGTATATTGATTTGCTTCGATTCGAATAAGGTATCTTCGTTGCTGGGATATTGTATCTGCTCTAAACTGGATTTCGAACCAATATCTAAAATGCGTGAAAGCTTCACCAATTATTGAATCGCTTAGAAAAGGAGTATTTGAAGGTTTGATATTATCGGGTAGAGCATTCTTAAGAGCATGAACCCAAACAGGAAGGGGATGAATTTCTCTATCGAATTTTTTCGCTGCACCACGAGTTACAAAAATTGTAGCTACATAATTATGAAAAGTATCCTCGAGCCATATTGCGAACTCGGGGGTTTTCTTAACCGATATAAATAGGAACCTCGAATTTCTGTAGTATGATTTTCCCGGGTCGCATTTGACCTCGAATGCCTGTGCATCGATTTGCCTATAAGACACAATGAGCGTCGATATTATTAATGATATTGAAATCGCTTTCATAAATAAGCTATCGCGAATCAATTTCTCTACGACATATTTCATTGGAATCCTTTTATGTTTGTATATATGGATTATTTTACTTAAAACAAACTACCAGAAAATTACATGTTTTTACCGAATTTACATGCGAGGTTAAGAGAATAACCGGAAAAATCAGAATTACTATAGTACTCGAGCCCAACATTGCTGACAAATCTATATCCACCGGTAAGAGCTATTCTAAAATTATTAGTAATATTAGCTTCCAAACCAACCTCGATCTCTAAGAGAAAGAAATTATCCCAATCCTCATCCTCTATCTCGAAATCCTCGAAATTATAGAACAAACTAATTGCAGTACCAATATGAACGGTGGTAACAAAATGAACAATATCGTTTGAAGGATACGTCAATCCCAATTCAAATCCAACATATGCAAATCCTAATTTGTCATCCAGTCTATCTGTCGAGCTTGTATCAATTGGTTCGGAATCGAAAAGATTCATAGATCTGTAACAACCTCCATTTGAAAATAAATCATGCCCGTTTGTTTTCGCATTTATTGGGTTAAGCATAACATAAACTCCAATGCCGGTAATAGCGATTTGTTCTATAACCCATCCTCCGCGAGCCCCTGAAACAAACGAGAACTCATCGGCTATAGATGTGAATTTAAATACAGAAGCACCGAACCCACCTTGTTTTGTGTCGGGTTCGATTAATGCCTGCTCTTCAGCGAGTATAATCGATAATGCAATTAATACGAATAATATCGGTAAAATCTTCCTCACAGATTCCCCCTTAGGAAAACCTTAAATATTATAACTTGTAATTAGAGAATCAATAATCAAATTGTAGCCTATATTTAACATAAATTAATACAATAGAACAGTTCAACCTTCCAAAGCTATAAAGTATAATGTAGATTCGTATTTTTATAAATCATGTTTAGTTTCAATCAATCTTATTGCTTGTATTGCTAAGTTTCCCTATTCAAATTTCGCATCAAACCGTGAATCATATGTGTAACTTGTTTGCTTTGAAGATATGCATTACCAAATTCGCTTTTGGAAAGATATTATTGATCCAGCGCAATGTAAAGGAAGTTCTGAATTTCATTTCAGCGTCAACAAGGTAGGATAGAAATCGATCTCTAACCCCAGCATGAAATCCTTGCTAATATCGTTCATTATCTCACGTGATGTCTCAATCATCCTGACTTTAAATTTAAGATTCTCCTTGAATATTATCTTCCTCGAGGACATAATTAAAAATATAGGCGGTTACTTTGCAAGGTTTATGAGAAGCCTTGGCAAAAGGTTCCACAAAAAAGTATAAACTGAGAACTTCTTTATATATTATAATCGATTTGTCAGTAGACATTGAAAATTTCGGTTCTCGATTAGGAGGATTTGTGAAACGATTGAGAATACTGTCCTGGAACGTAAACGGTATCCGTGCAGCATACCGTAAAGGGTTTCTCGAATGGTTTACGAGGGAAAATCCTGACATACTATGCCTTCAGGAAACGAAAGCGTGGAAAGAGCAACTTCCAGAGGAACTCACGGATATGAAGGATTATAATGCATATTTCGCTGAATCGGTTAAGAAAGGTTACAGTGGCGTTGCGATATATTGCAAGAATAAGCCGATCGAGGTAGGAACAGGTATAGGAATCTATAGACTCGACGCTGAAGGTAGAGTTGTTTGGTGCAAATATAAAAATTTCATCCTTATAAATGTGTATTTTCCCAACGGCAAAGCCTCGAAAGAGCGTCTGGAATATAAGATGGATTTTTATGATGCTTTCCTTGAATACGTGAATCTATTGCGAGAATCTGGCGAGAAAATACTTATATGTGGTGATTTCAATACCGCACACAAAGAGATAGATTTATTCCATCCGAAAGAAAATTCGAAAA
>CAZLTJ010000034.1:0-18889 GCA_964562425.1 uncultured bacterium | reverse complement strand
TCGATAGTCTTACCGAACATGGCTTTTCCGATACATTCCGAATGTTTAATCAGGAGCCTGAAAATTATACTTGGTGGGATTTTCGCACAAGAGCCCGAGATCGAAACATTGGCTGGCGAATAGATTACTTTTTTGCAAGCGAAAATATGATAGATATTATTGAGTCAGCATTTATCAAATCAGATGTCATGGGTTCGGATCATTGTCCAATCGGAGTGGATATCCGTTTTGAGCAAACATAATAATTTTGTTGTATATCAATTCTAGCGGATAACATAAAGACGATTTTTATTATTCTAAAACTTGAGCGATCTTTCACATAACAATCTTAATATTTATACAAGCTTATTATAGAAATTGCAGCATGAAGTACATATAGGAAAAGAGCGATTTCGGTGAAATAATTTGCGTGCTTTCCGTTGTATATTATTGTTAAATATTGACATGATTTTGCAATCGTGGACACTACCCAATGGTATATCTAGGCAAGATTCCACTGTGCCATCGGATCGTATTGTAAGTCCATTCCACAATGATGTGCACGAACCCTTATATATTTTCACAAATCTTGGATAATCTGTATAATATAAGTTCAACATATCTTGATCAAAATTTGGGACAAAAGCCGTCTGTGGGAACTCGAGTCGAATTCGTTTCAGCTGTGGAATAACTATTTCAGAACTAGGAAGAGAATCCGCTTCCGATGGGAAATTCCAATAACAAACCGAGTTACCAAAATTTTCGCTGAGGAATTTTCTGTGAATTTCTAACTGTTCAGGCAAGGATAGGAAAAGATGGTTTATCTGTAATCCGTCAATACCCCATGACCAAAACTCACTTACTGATTCGTAGATTTCCATTTGATTCTCGCGACAAATTGTCAGAATAATCTCAATAGAACAGCTAGAATTTATCCGCCTTTTTTGCTGCATTAATTTGAATAGTGAGTCTTTACATCTCTCAAATATCCCAATTCCACGAATATTATCGTGAGTCTTGCCTATTCCGTCAATGGAAAATCTTATACGATCTATTTTCAATTCAACAAGCTCTGGAATGAATTTATCTGCCAAAACGCCATTGCTTACAAGATCCACAATAAAGCCCTTGGATTTAAGTGAGCTCATAAGTTCGCTTATATGCTCCCAAAGCAACGGTTCGCCACCTATAATTTGTATTAAAGGTTTCGGTCGACATTGTTCAAGTTGCGAAATCACATTATACCATTGCTCTAAAGTTAGTTCTGTTTGTTTTAATTCACGACTTAACTCTATTCTATCAACTCTACTTCCCCAAATGTAACAAAACTTGCATTGAAGATTACACCGTTGAGTGGGCATTATTGAGACTGAAGTCGGAGAAAATATACTTCTCTCACTGTTTACTCGACCAAAAAGTATGTTCATCCTTATCTTAAGCGCTCGAAGAACAATGTTAAACATTTCAAATGATGAAGTTCTTGATGCCTTTCGAAATTTTCGTATATATCTATTTATAAAACTCATTTCATGGAATTAACTTATATGGTCTTTCTGCGTCAAGTCGTTTGAAATTATTTCGTTGGATGAAAACATCGAGACAATACTATCTTATTAGCAAAGCAATCATGTTATAATAAAATTAAGGCGGGTCGATATGGTAAATTATTCAAAAAGAGTTCTTTCATATGGTGGATCATCGATAGATTTTGCCGCAGCAGTTTGCCGAAAATTTGGATCGCTTTCTCTCGCTGAGGGAACACCATCTTTTGACACACCAGGATTTCTCAAAAAACTGGCATGCAAATATATCGTGCAAAGTTACAATCAATACACCGCAAACCGTGGTTCAAAAAGATTGCTAAACAGCATTGCTCGGCATTGGGAAAAACCTCTAAATGACTCAATATCCCCATTTGATGAGATTACAATAACGTGCGGTGCAACTGAAGCATTGGCATCTGCGGCTTTTGCTCTTATAGATAACGGTGATAGAGTATTAGTTTTTGAACCGTTTTATGAGAACTACAAAGTTATAACGCTTCTGGCGGGAGGTATTCCTATTCCTATTAATCTAATGCCATTTCATTGGACACCCGATTGGACAACTTTAGAACAAGAAGCAGCAACGGCAAAACTATTGATATTGAATTCACCTCATAATCCCACTGGATCAGTATTGAATTGGGACATTTTAAGAAAAATAGCACAAATTGCCATCGATAATGATCTTATTGTAATATCGGACGAAACATACCGATGGATGACCTTCACAGAGGAAGTTAATTCCATTGCCTCTTTACCGGGAATGCGAGAACGAACTATCATTGTGGGTTCTTTTTCGAAAATATTCACAATAACCGGTTGGCGTGTAGGCTTTATGATAGCATCTGAGGATATGAGTAAACATCTTCGAAGAACGCATGATTTCCTTTCAATATGCGCACCTGCTCCGTTCCAGGAAGCAATTGCGGAGGCTTTAGAATCCCCAAATTTAGAGCCATTCTTAAAGGACTTAATGGAGGGATATAGACATCGCAGAGACGTCCTTGCAGAAGCACTTAAACAAGCTGGAATGATGTTTTCACTCCCTGAAGGTGCATATTACATCCTCGCAGATTTCAAACGAATTCATCCAAGTTTTGACGATATGGACATGGCGGAACATCTCGCAGAACATGTTGGCATTTGCGGTGTTCCAGGTCGAGCATTCATCATGAATCCTCAAAGAGCAAATCGATACATAAGATTTTCTTTTGCTAAGAGAAACGATCAGATAGACCTTGCAGCATCTAAGATTTTGAAATATTATAAAGGCAACTAATGAAAGATTTTATTCTATAATTTTATCTAAAAACGCTGGAATCTGTTCTCTCGAAGTAAGTTCTCCTCTGAGTTGTGCTAATCTAATTTTATCTAACAAATGACCTATGGATTTGCTTTCAAAGCCCATTTCGATAAGCTCACTACCGCTTATTAAAGGTTCGATACCAATTCTAGGAAAGGTGTCCCTAATTCTTTGTACTGATTTTGCTATCTGGGGGATAAATTTTGCACATTCAAACGATAGTTCCAATGCTGTCGAGTCTAAAATGTTAACTTGCTGCATTTCGGATAATTTATCGAATTCTGCCATAGAATCAAGTATTGCTGTTATTGAAAACAGTTTAGATCGCAATGTTCGAGGAAATTCAATTTTTCCCGCAATTTGCCTAATAAGGACATGCATTGGGACGTTAGGTATATAGAAAAAGATAATCCATACTATCTCCGCAGCCGAGCCAGATTTTACTGCATCTTCGATGGAATCGTAATTTTGAATCGGATTAGGACACTCCTCCCGGAAAATGTTTTTCCACAGATTATATCTTATTAAAAGCATTTTAAATCTGTGAGCATATTTTAAGCCCTTTGAAAATTCTCGCCATATCCACGAGGAGGATAGATCTGATACAAGACTCGAATTTGAAGCAATGCTTTGTGCAGTCTTAATCTCGATGTCGAAATTGAGTTGTGCCGCGAATCTTATAGCTCTGAGTATGCGAAGGTGATCTTCTGTAAATCTGAGATCAGGTGCACCCACTGTGCGAATAATACCTGAGTTTAGGTCAAAACAACCATTGAAAGGATCAATTATTTCATGAGATATTGGCTCTAATGCAATAGCATTAATTGTGAAATCACGTCTATGAAGATCCTCTATTATGTTGTCGGTAAATTCAACTTGTGCTTGTCTGCCAAATGTTTTGATATCGCGACGCATTCGGGCGATTTCTATCCTGAAACTATCGGCTTTTATGCGTGAAGCTTGATATTCCTTGGGGTATATTCGTTCCGAGTTGGGAAAGTTTTTGCAAACATACTCTGCAGACGCATTTGTAGCAATATCATAATCCGTAGGTTCAAGACCGATTATAATATCTCTTAATGCACCACCTACAAGATAAGCTTTGAATCCTTGCTCGATTAGTTTGCATGCTACATCGAGTGCTGCAGCAAACCCACGGTTCTCCTTTATAGCTGTTTCTATTCGTTTTGTTCCAAACATATAACTTAATAAGTATGAATTGATTATACTACATATTTAAATGAAAATATTAAATCATTTAGCTAAACTATTATTTAAGAGACATTTTTCAAACAATCTCATCCGGGTCTTCTGTAGAAATATGGTTTGCGATTTTGAGTTTATTTGGTTGAAATATCACTCCTTTCTCAGTTACTATGGCATGTATGAGTTCTACTGGAGTTATATCGAACGCTGGATTGAAAGCCTTAGTAAACTCAGGAGCAGTTCTAATTCCTCGGAATTTCAAAACTTCATTCTCATCACGCTCCTCGATTTCAATATTACTGCCATCGTTCATTGATAGATCGAATGATGAAAGTGGTGCAGCGACAATAAATGGAATTTGAGCTCTATTCGCAGCAAGTGACAGCGAATATGTACCGATTTTATTTGCCACATCACCATTTCGAGCAATTCTATCAGCACCGACGATCACATAATCAACCTTGCCAAGAGAAATCAAATATGGTGCAGCTGAATCCACAATTAATCTGTGCTTTATGCCCCAGTATGATAGCTCCCAAGTTGTTAACCTTGCACCTTGTAGAAGTGGTCTTGTTTCATCTACATAAACCAAATTAATTTTCCCTTGTTTGTGAGCTTCGTAAATAATACCCAAAGCAGTACCAATACCTCCAACTGCCAGTGTGCCTGCATTGCAATGTGTAAGAACATTGCTATCATCCCTAATAAGAACTGCTCCGTGTTTCGCTATGTCAAAACTTCTTTGCCGCTCCTCCATGAGAAAATTTTCAGCAGAATCAAGAGTAGCCTGCTTGATAACTTCAATATCTTTGTCCTGTAATGAATTGCAAACCTCTTGTGCTCTTCTAAGACCAATGAACAAATTAACAGCAGTTGGACGAGTTGCGGAAACTTGTACAATAAGCTTTTCAACAAATGAACATAAACCCATACTGTCGCCTCGATAATCCCTAACACCTAAATAAATTGCAAAGGTCGCAGCAACACCTAAGAGCGGAGCACCTCGGATAGTAAGTGTAGTTATAGCTTCAATCATCTCCTCAAATGTTCTTATTTCCAACCAAACGATTTTATCTGGTAGGGCTCTTTGGTCTATTACTATCAGGCAATCTTTATCTGGATCCCAATAAATCGGGTTTATTATGATATTTTTATTTAAGTTCGTCATAATTTCTCCTGTAAGTCTGGTAAATATTTCTTGACAGTGCAAAAGTGAATTGTTTCGAGCAAAACCGATTGCATATAAATGATACCGAATTATTATATAATTAATATATTTTTCTCAAGGTCGAAATCTCTTTTTAGTTTAGAGTAATACAAATGCATTTTAAGACATAAAACTTTACTACAATTCTAAAGATAAATAAATTAGATCCAATATTTATATTGAGTTTTTGAAGAAAAAGCATAAACTATGTTATCGGAGGTAACAATATGAAAAAGAGTATGTTGTTGTTAGTTTTAGTAAGCGTTATCTTTGCCTATGAGCCGGGTAGAATAGTCCACTGTCCAACCGCTGGTATCCCTGCTAATCGAGAAATTACTCTCGATATTTTAGCTTTCCCCGGTGGTGGATTGAGAATGGGATTCTCGATGGGAATGTGGGATAGATTAGAGATAGGCATATCTTATGGCAGTGGAAATCTTATTGGTACTGGAGACTTGAAGTTCGACCCTAAACCGGAGATAAGACTTAAATATCGGTTCCTTGAAGAATTAGATGAAAGACCAGCTTTTGTAGTTGGTATTGACACGAAAGGATACGGTGCATATTTCAAAGATGACCATCGATTCGCTTACAAATCCAGAGGAATATTCGTAGTTGCCAGTAAGAACTGGCTTTTCGGCGGTGCGGATTTGAGTGCTCACGCAGGTACGAATTATTCTATGGAAAATAGATTCAAAGAGGGATTCTCAATCTGGGCAGGTCTGGAGCTATTGATATTTGATCGTTTTAGCATTGGCACCGAATACGACCTAGCGCCAAGCGACAACGAAGATCCGTTCGGGAAAGGTAATGGCTATCTTTCAATGGCATTCTCAGTGAATTTTTCAAAGAACAGTTGGCTTTACATTAATTTAATAGATTTGCTTGGAAACAAAACCGGGGTTTCTAAAATTTCAAGAGAATTGAAAGTCGTATTTCTAACTGAGATATAATAGATAAAAATTGTCTAACATTTACTCTTGCGCGGTAAATATGCAGTATATGCAAGTTTACATGGATTATCTTAGCGACACTCCGATGCCGAATGAGGTTTTTCTGGGACTTAAAACGTATTTCGTGGATCATGTTGGGTTGCCATGGTCAAGGCATCAATGGGGAAAGTGGAATATGGCAGCAATGGAATGCTTTGAGGAATCTGTTGCGGATAATCTCGGCACATCAAAAAGTATTCGATTTACTCAGCAACTAAATATTCCAATCGAAACTGGGAAAATTCTTATCTCACCGATTGAATCTAAGTCTGTTTTGAAATTTTTCAACTCACATAAATATGAATGTATAACCATTCCGATGAACGGTTTTACACCAGATCTTGACAAAGTTCAAACAATCTTAGCTAAGAATAATGTATCCCTGCTTGTTTTAACCGCTGCCGACAGAATAACCGGAACTGTTCAGCCTATACGCGAGCTCTCTGAGATTTGCAAGGAATCAAATGTGCCGTTGTTAATCGATATTAGTGCTCTTATTGGTCGAAGAAAATTTCTTTTCGACGAATTGGGTGCTGATTATGGCTTTCTTGAAGGTCGGGTTATAGGAGCTCCATGCGACATAATAATAGGTGTTGATCGCGACATCTCTTTCCCAGTACCGTTATTTGCAGCAATGGCTAAAGTTATGGAGTTTATTTACAAAGATATCGATGAGAAAATAGAAGATCTCAACAAAAAAACGGAATATTTTTACAGCTTATTCAAACTTCATCTCGAGGACATTTCCATTTTGGGTGGTGCGAATAAAGCCTTTGGTGTGTTGGCTATATCGTTTCCCGGTATAGGTCGAGGTGGACTTTCGTTAGCAATAGATATGCAGGGAGTCGCAGTTTGGGCTGGCGAGACATTTGGTGAACCTATTTCACAGCTTGTTGCTTGCGGTGTCGAAGCTGAAATTACAGAATCGGTCATACGGTTCTCGTTATGGCATGACACCACAGAAAAACAAATAGATTATGTTCTCAGAGTGGTGCCATCTATTGTTGAAAGAGTTCGATATGAGACAGGTTATAAAAAGAAGTAATTTTTTAATACTAACATCCAAAAAAAATCGAAAATGCATGTTATACAGAAATTATTCATTAATTTATTGACTAAATGAGAAACTACCTTGTCTTTAAAATCATTTCAATTATTTATATATGAAAACAAAATTTGGAAATCACTCTGGGGGATAATATGCAAAAAACAGTTCTCTTTATAATATTAATTCCGCTACTAAGTTCCGCATTGTTCCTAGTGCCGGGTGCATATTACGATCAAGATGATGAATGGACTTATTTCGTAGGACTAGGTTTTACTGGAGATATCGAGCGATACCCTAAACATGCTTTCTACCGTATGAAAGGAGACACAACCGCTGGAGAACCAATTATTCTGAATAAATATATAACCGGGGAAATGCGATATGCACCTGAAACAGAAGCGATAAGAGGTGAATTGCATTTCGATGTTCCTCTTTTCGGTATTGGTACCAAATTATGGGCTAGATACACAGATGCCAACACAGCTGACCCCAGAAAAATTAATATATTCCCCACAGATACTGTTGAAATGGAGAATTCAATATCTCCAGATCAGAAAGTAAACGAATTATTAGTTCGACTTGACCAACGATATAAAGCTGGAATACAAACTTACTGGGGAATTTTCGGCGAATATAGGCAGGCGAAATACGAGAGTGAATATTCGATTACTTCTATTGGATTTGAAAAAGAATCGGAAAAGAAACAATCAGAATACGTTGGGGGTGGTTTGTTTTTTGGATACGATACTCGAAACGGTGATATGGACCCATATGATCAGAGCTTATCATTTTATATTGAAATTAGCGGTTCATATTTGCTAACCGATTCTGCCGATGCTGATTACATAGTTTCTGAAAACGATATTAAAGAGGCTCCTAAAGGAGCAGTCAAGTTTTATATAGAGCAGCTTTTATTCACACCTACAACCTCATTGCCGATTGAAATCCCGCTCCTAACAGTCCAAGCACCAACAGTTATAGCCCTTAAGACAGCAATAGGATACTATCCCATGGATGTACCACAGCTAATTGCATTCCGGGGCAATGACGGTCCGCTTTTTCGAGGTTTGAGACAAAACAGCTTAGCTGGCAATTCTTTTTTCATTCTCTCTATGGATTTCAGAATCTCCCCAGTAGAGAGAATGTATACTCCCGTCACTCTATTACATCTTATTGCACCGAGATTAATTCCCGATACTCGTGCAGATGTCCAGATTATTATGTTTTCAGATATAGGAAAATACTGGGGTGCAAACCCAGAAAAGCAGTTATACACATGGGGTGTGGGACTTGGGATGAAATTCAGTAAGCGACTATCAACTCGAGTCGAGTTCGCATGGAATTCAACTCAGGATACATGGACAACGTATTTTTTCATAAGACCACCGTTTTAATTATATGCATGTTTATATTCACATACCATTTTGCGTAAAAAAATGCGCCTATTGCAACTTTTACTCTGTTGCGTTACACGATGCCAAAAGCAGAGATTCCCTTACTACATTAAAGGAATACACCAATAATTTAATAAATGAGATCAAATTACATGCTGATCCAACATTGTTTTATCAAAATTTATTACCTTCTACTCTTTTTATAGGCGGTGGGACACCCTCATTAATGTCACTTAAATCGATTAGAAAAATTTACGACACTGTCCTATCTGGATTTGACGTCAACGAAATATCTGAATTTACCATAGAAGCAAATCCCGAATCGATGACATTGGAAAAAATCTACGGCTATCCCAATACTGCCATTAACAGAATCAGCATAGGCATTCAATCGTTAAATGATGTTATCCTTAAGTTTTTGGGAAGGATTCACAACAGAGAAACAGGATTATTGGCACTGCAACTTGCTTTCGATGTAGGCATTGAAAATATTTCCACAGACCTAATCTACGGAATACCCGGATTAACCGATCAAATGCTTAAACAGGATATTGAAACACTCGTTAATCTTGGAGTAAAACATATTTCGTTGTATTCACTTACAATCGAAGAAGGCTCAAAATTTTGGGATGATATTAATCAACATAATTTGACCTTACCGAGTTCAGACAAGCTTGCTGAGCAGTATTATAGTGCGTCAGAGCTTTTAAAAGAGCTGGGGTTTTCCGCATATGAGCTTTCAAATTTCGCTCTCCCAGGATATGAATGTCAACATAATATGGCATATTGGCTCGGTGAGTCTTATTTAGGGTTTGGTCCGTCTGCACATTCCTATCATAATTTCAGCAGATGGGCAAATGTAAGTAATCTCACAGAATACCACACCTTAATCGGTGCTGGGAAAATTCCTCTGGCTTTCAAGGAAGATTTAACTCCGATACAACAGCTCGAGGAACTTATTATGACTCGACTTAGAACTTTTAAGGGTGTGAATATTTTTGAGATAGATTCGCTTTTCAGAGATGCTATTATAGAAAATGCCAAACCTTTAATTGACAATGGAATATTGGAGATTTTTCAAAATTACCTTCGACTGAGGGATAACAGCCGTCTCTTAGCTGATGGAGTTGCTGCAAAACTCATAACAGCGGTCAATAATGAACCTAACTGATTTTTTAAGACCAGAAATGATACAGCTCGATGTGAGAGCTAATGATAAGTGGGAAATTATTGAAAAAATAATTCACCTTTTTTCTAAATCTCCCTCAGTCGCCGATCTGGAAGATTTAAGAACAAGTATGATTGAACGCGAAAAAACTATGACCACCGGAATAGGTCACGGAATTGCAATTCCGCATGCTTACGGAAAGTGCATTCACTCAATTGACATTGCATCTATTATCTTGCATAACCCAGTCGATTTCGAATCGTTCGATATGAAACCTGTGTATATTGTGTTCGGAATAATCTCACCTGAGGATGGAGAGAAAAAATATATGACATTATTATCGAATATCGCTAAAATTTTCTCGCATAACGCAAGAATTGAGGATTTTATCGATGTCAAAACACCAGAAGATTTTATTAATGAGCTTTGCAGTCATGAGTAGTAATGCTTTACAATGATATAGAACATTCATTGTTCCGAATTTTGAAGGAAATACTTAATACTTCGCATCATATGCGTCAAAAAACAAAATAATTTCGTTACCTGATTCTGCCGGTCGAGGTCTCGATTTTTATTTCGGGTAGTTTCTTTACATTAACTCTCAAATAATAACCAGTTCGGTTTCCTGTAAGAACCCAAATGAATGTCAACTCCCAGCAAGCCAGGTCTCGCCATATCTCGATCCTGTCCGAAACTATTTTCTGGTTTTCAATATCATAGCGAATTTGATATTCAATCTTCCAATTTGGTGTTACATAGAACTCTGTATTTGCATTAACCCAATTAATAATATCACCGGTTTCAATATTCTTTGAAAGGTTATGATTAATTTGAAAGTTGCCGCTCTTTGGGTCATCGAATGGTATCGTGAACGGTAGCCTAGCTCTGGAATTAGCTTGAATGCTTTTTAGGTATAGACCATCGGGCGAGCTCACATATGAGTTTGAATATATAGAATTTATAGCACTCAGAGTGATCGAAAGCCAATTTGCAGGTTGTGCACTCAGTGAGGTTGAGATATCTGAGAATTTACGGTTCTCTGCAATGAAATTATATGATCCAGAACTTGTCATGGAGAATAATGAAAGTCTGCTAAGAGTTCCAGATGTATCAGCAAGTTTTAATCCAAAATTTTGTGATAGTGTGAAGTTTAAATTTGCATGTTTGCCTCCATAAGGTGCAGTAAGACCTCCGAAAGAATAAAAGTTTCCCGCATCTTTAACCTCTGGTGAGTATGAAATCGAGATCTTAGGTGAGACTACATGATGGAATTTTTTTACATTCGATATATTAATTGGAATATTACCATAAATGTCCGTTGCTGCAGCAGTAGAAATGGAATATTTGCTTATCGATGGATTTATTGTTCCATTGACACCTTTGTCGATAATATAACTCTCGGCAGAGATAGAAGGTGACAAATTTACGTAATCGCCAAACCACTTTGAAAACGAAAGAGAACCATTAAACTTAGCCCCGGTGTGTTCTTCGAGTATGTGAATCGACTTTGAGGAATATTTAACAATATCCGACGAAATATTTGCATTAACTCTTCCGAAATCCTCTGAAAGAGATAAATTGCCCTTGATATTCCCGCTTAGAGTTTTTACCGTTAATGTGTCGCTTTCCTTTGCCTTATTTTTAATAATACTTGAAAATCTTCCATTAATATCGTTATACCAGCGTTCACCCTTGCCGAAAATGGGTGTTGAATATCCAACAAATGTTGCAACTGGGAAATCGATGACTTTTTCATTATTAATGAGATTATGTGTGCGCACCCATGATAAATTAAGTTGACCTATCGTAAACGGCTGAGAATAAACGATTCTTGATGTTAGATTCTTCCTGTTCATAGACGTCTCTGGGATTGCATGTGTTTCTACAAGATATTCTGCATCACTTGCCATAAATATTTCTGCTAAGACGCGAGCACTGTTGGGAAGATTCTGATTATGTCTTATTCTGGTCTCCCAACGATTCTCCTTTTTCGTTCCGGTATACCAATCCCTTTGAGTTGTAATTTTTCTTGAATAGTAAATCTGTCCGTTAAGATTATATCTCAGAGCATACTTAAAGTTAGTCTTAAGAAAAAGACCTTTTTCCTCGTCTATATCCAAAGCCAGAGATGCATCCCAATATTGGCTCGATGCCCAATAGTATCCTAAGTTCCTGACAAATCGATCACCTCCTTGAAATCTACCAATATCCATTGTCAGCAGACCTGAATGCCGATCTTTTTTGACAGGGAAAACCATAAAAGGTAACCAAAAAACAGGTAGTTTATCGAAATACATCGTTATAGACCTAGCAACCGCTTTATCCTTGGGTATCAGTTTGAGATGAGGAGTATAGAACAGATATTGCGGTGGCCAAAAATCGCACGAAGAAAATCTGGCATTGGCAACATAGAAAGTGTCTCCATACGATTTAGTAGCTTGCAGACCTTTGAAAATGCCGTCCTCGAACTGTGTGCTACCATAGAAAAGCTTTCCTCGACGGGTATCTATATCGAAAACAACCGACTCTGCTCTTAGTGTGTCATCCCTATCTCTCATAAATGGTTCGCCTATGACAGTATCGGATACCATATTCGAGGTGGCGGTTAGAATTTTGTTATCTCCGTTTAAATGAATCTGTCCTGCAGTGAGCATGAAATCCTTATATTTAAGCGTTGCTGGGTCGTTATACGCATACAGATGAATGAATTTCTTCGAGGACAGCGAAATCATGTCGCCTTTATATGCTATAGAATCCATTATATCTTTCTCTAATCTATACGTTACACCAACCACACCACCCCACATTTCGATAGAATCAATTTTTCCCTCTGAGAAAATTGCAGCAAGAGAATCCCCAGCAATCACATGATGTTCAATTGTAGCAGAATCCGAAGGTGCAGGCCAATACTCGACTGAAGCCTGAATAATTAAATCAGCACGATTTATCTTGCCGTCCATAAAATGGAACAACATTCTCTCTGCGGAAAATTTGCTGTCTTGAGCGAGTTTAAGGGAATCATCGGGATCGTGCCATGTGCCGCGAGGGCTTGAAAGTGCTTCGGCATAGCTTATTTTGTTTTCAGACAGATATACAATAAATGTATCTGCTTTTAAAGTTAAAAGTGGATCTTCGACTGTTACATCATCTGAAAACAATACTTTGTCATCATCCCTCCAGTATTGAGCCATGGATGCATTAAGTAATACCGAATCCTGTTTTATTACAACATTACCAAAAAAAACAACCAGGTTTTCCTTTTCGTAAAACTCCAAAGAATCGCAAACAATATCCATAGGTGAACTGCTCGAGTCCTCGGGATACAAAATTGCATGCACCGAATCGACGGCTATGGATACCTTATTTTCGGTAAAATGTGAGAGAACTTTCGACCAGAGTTCTATTCTCGAACCGGACGAGTCGGTCCAAATGAGATGCGGTTCAACGGTAATCCTAACAAGCTTCTGAGCACCATCAAGAAATCCAACTTTTCCCCAAACCTTAAGTTTATTATCTGAGGTGCGTAGAAAAATGTTTCCTGTAGCCTCACCGTCACCTGAGCGACGATAATACTTAACTCTATCCGCAGTAATAATATAATTGGTATCCTCGATCTGCACAGAGTCGATAAAAATGACCTCTTTGTTTCGTTTGTTCCATCGGGCATACAGACTACGGAGTTCCTTCGACTGATGTCTTAGATGCACAGCACCGGTCAGAATAATAATGTTCCCACCATCGAGGGATTCCAACCTATCGGAGTGAATCAACTGTATCGGCTGGGCATAGATAGTACCGAAGATGAAAATTATCACCGTAATTTTTAAATACTTAGACATCGATAGTAATTTGAGGTGAAATTCACATAAAGGCAACAAAAAGGGGAAGTTTTTTACTCCTCCTGAAAATTATATTTCTCGTTTCCACTACTTTATCAATACAATCTGTTTCGTATTTGTGTAATCACCAGCGGTCATTTTGACAAAATATGTGCCGGAATTCTTGCTCGAGCCGTCCCAGACAAGATGATGTCGTCCTACTTCATACTCTTTGTCCGCAAGGACATCGATCAGCTTTCCAGAAATATCGTAAATCGCAATGTGCACTATCTGCTCCTCGGAGACATCGAAAGGTATATCTATCGTGGCATTGAATGGATTCGGCTTCGGTTCGCCAAGCGACGTAACCTTTGGAATCATGTCTATCTCAGCAGTTCGTTTGCCGTAATCGTGTTCCTCTTCGGATGGTTCGCCTTCTTCTTGGTCTGTTATTACATCGGGATCTGGAAATGGAGCAGGCAATGGCAGAACTGCAGATCCGCTTCCACGACCTTCCATTGAACCATAACCAGAGTCGTATTCATAATGACCGTAAGAGAGAAAATAATAATCACGAATTAATCCAGGATCCGGTTCTGCAATTGAAGCAAACATCAGGTCAATATATTCATCGCTTAATATTTGCACATAAATCGAATCTGGAGCAAGAAGTGCATCTGATACAGTATCACCACTCGAGTGAACTGCCGAAACCAATGGAATTTCGGTGGGAGCTATTAGTGTGGGATTGGGATAAAGTTTTGTACAATCTAGTTTATAATGATTGTCCCATTCGGACTTTATATATATTGAATCATATGCTGGCACTGAAAACGAAACAAATTCTTTGTATTGAAATGCTCTTGCAGGTAATTTCCCAATTTCGACCCATTCTGTATCTACCTTGACCTCCACACTCATACACTGCATTTCAAACCTTTTGACAAGCGCATTAGCATCTATTAAAGCTGAAGAAATATGAGGTATATGAGGTGTAAGATCGAAAGTTATTATCATATATCCCGCACTATCGGAATTATAACACTCGCTGTCATCCTCTGTAATAAGATACGTGATATCATTCGAATCCTGATCAATTGCAAAGACTGGTGATAAAAATGTTATAGGATCATATAAGAAGAAATTGTTATGATAATCAACTGCAGAAAACACTTCAGGCACCCTATCAACATGGAGAAATTGGACATAATCAATAGAATCCGTTGAGTAACCTAATTCTTTAATCTGAAGATTATAATTGCCATTAATTTTTAAAGGTTCTTCTGGAACAGGAATAATATCAGAATTAATTGAATCAATTACAGTTTGAGATAAAATATTGTTAACAAATTCAAACGGAAATAATTTAAGCCTTTTTCTGGATAACAAGGAAGGACAATTAACTCTTTTTGCAATTGATGCTTCGTTTGAGTAAGGGCTAATCATACCATATTCACGATAACCAGGACCTTCAACTGTGAATGCACCAACACGATAGTAATACGTTCTACCGGGAACAACATCAAAGTCTGTATAGTTATCAACATATGGAACTTCAGCAATTTCTCCCATTCTCCCAGACATTAATCCTCGATAAATTCTATATCCCGCAACTGGACTTTCTGGGAAATTTGAACCGATGCTGTGAATCCATGACAAGGCAATGTGAGTTTCTTCATCGGTTGCAGTAAGATTTGTGGGTGGATATACATACAATTCATTTGGTGGTGGTGAAGGAAGAGCGAAACATGGTAAGAATAATAATAGACTCATAATAAAGAAAATAAATTTATACATGTTTTAAACCTCCAGTTTATTGTATGATATATATATGATCAACTCCGACAGAAATTATTCTTCTATCTAAAATTAGGATTTCTGCTAAAGTTGGAATGTCGAATGCGTATTTTTCAGGTGTTATACAGAAATAGAAGGAGTGCTCAATAGTAAATAAATGCCACAATTCGAGTTCATATTCATCTAAAATATCCATAGCTTCATCGTAACCTATACTGTCATCAAAAATAATAACCACAACACCGGGCATGTATCTCAATGAACAGATACTAGCCATTTGAGTTGTGAATACGCATACACTGTCTGGTATCGCGTATTTCCTATATTTTTGTGGATAATAGTCATCACCATAAATAATAATATCCGTTGTTTCCGGTTCTAAACCTTTAACAACAAAATAGTTATAATGAGTTGAAGCTTCAAAAGAAGCTACTGTGTCGCTATAATTGTCGCTCTGGACTAAAAGCACATTTACATCGGAAAAAGATTGATCCATATCTCCAAATGTAAACACTAATTCGGATTCTCCACCATTTCCGGATTCGATATAAAGAGAGTCCGCCAAAAGATAATCCGGATTTTCGATTATATCTTTTTCACATCCTAACAAAAAAAGCGTAAATATTGCTATCAAAAACAGCATAACAACAGTTCGACCTAGAATTTTAACCTTCATTTCATCCTCCTCGAATAAATCTTTTCGGATGTAACATATTGGTACTGAAAGAATTGAATTGGCAAGAAAATTGTAGATACATTTAATCATCGAGCATACTCATATTTAGTTTAACAATTTGTAAGTATATAGTTTCAGAAATATTTATCAAGGATTAATAATAATTTTGTGAAATTCACATAAAGGCAACAAAAAGGGGAAGGAAATCTTAATATAAAATACTTATTCAGCAGAACGCCTTACCATGTAAATGGTTTTTTTTGAATTGAAACATACATAATAATTTAATCTTTTTCATTTTTTTCTCCTACATTAAAGTTAAAAATCATCTAACGACAATTTGCTTTCTTGGAAGTTTCGATGCTAATCGACGATGCAGTAATATGTGATCACGAGTTCCATAAACATAGTTATCTATAGGTACTAATTCTTGTCCAAATTCAAAATATAGCATTACAGCAACAATTTCATAGGCACCAAATGGATATCTATACACTTTTTCTGAAAAACAACCCCAGTAACTCTCGCCAGGTTCTAAAGTATCATATCCAACTACACACAACCTCCAGATAATAAATCCTATAATTGTATCGTTTGTCATCGCTTGTGCAGTAGTCCATGGTAGTCCAAAGTAATGAATTACTATCTTTTCATTAGAGACGTTTTTTGCTTCAATTTCTACATATAAAGCGTAATCAAGTAAATAAGATACAGAATCGTATACAAACAATGTATGTTCTAGTACTTGTTCTAAATTAATATCTTTAATTCTGTGTTTAAGCTCCCCATCATTAATATTTATCACTTGTCTTTCATTTTTGTAAAACGGAAATACTGAATTCAGAGTATATTCTCCATCATCGAGGAACCCTAGATCATAATATCCGGTTGAATCAGTAAAAATGAATGTATCTGCCTCGATTATCTCTACAGCGATTCCTGAATGCTCGATTTGGTTTTGCAGAGTAGCATAACCTTCGGGATAATATGTTTCCTCTTTATCACATCCAATAAAAACAAGTACACCAATCGTAGCAACCACTGATAAAAAGAGTATCCTTTTCATTTTCTCACCTCCCCGACATTTTTTAACTACTCGATCCTTATAAACTCCTTAGGAAGTTTTTTATAAACGTATTCAGATATCGTGCGTCTAATATTGTAATAGAGTGGAAAGTAAACAACCCATGTTGAATCTAACTCACTAAATATTTTTTCTGTAAGAATTCCTCGAGTTACTGCTACAATACCCTTATAATGAGGATCAACAACCATCCAGTCAATCAATCTTTCCCCACCTATGAAAAATGTACCACCACGTAAAGTATCGGTCTCCCAAGGGAATAAAGTGTCTCTTACATCAATCCAAATGCATGCAAAAGTAAAGCCAACTAAACCAGAGTCGTCATAACAAACAGTCTTCCATGGTGGAATATGATACCACCATATAGGTACAGGAATTTCAGATTGGTTTGTAACCTCAACTAAATAGTGAATTGTATCTCCTGGTCTCAATACGCTGTCATCAACATAAATGGAATAATAAAGAAGCTGCTGAAGCTCTATGTCGGGTATTGGAATATCGAGCCTACCATGAGTAATTCTTATCTTCTGCTTTTCATTTTTATAATATGGGAACACAAAATTCAGGGAGTATTCACCTTCCTTAAGAAAACCCAAATCGTAATGCCCGGTTTCGCCAGTTATAATGAACGTATCCAACTCGATTATCTCGATAGCAATTCCTGAATGCTCGATTTGGTTTTGCAGAATAGCATAACCTTCAGGATAATATGTTTCCTCTTTATCACATCCAATAAAAACAAATACACCAATCAAAATAGCCATTAATAAAAAGAGCATCGTTCTCATCTTATCACCTCCCCGACATTTTTTATCTACTCGATCCTTATAATCTCCCAAGGGAGTTTTTTGTAAACATATTCAGACATCGTGGTTGCGCTATCTCCTATGGTTCTTTCCGGAAAGTAAACAGCCCATGTCGAATTTAATTCACTAAATATATTAGTTGTAAGAATTCCTCCAGTTACTGCAACAATACCATTATATGGAGTATCTACAACCCAGTTAAGCCTGGTCAAACCACCTATTAGAAAACTAAATATACTAACGGTATCCCCAGGGAATAAAGTGTCTATTACTTCAGTAATGGCTGAATAAGAAAAAGCAACTAAACCAAGTTCTTCATAACAAACTGTCGTCCATCGTCGATCACTACACCACTCTATAGACACAGGAATGCCAGACATGTTTGTTACCTCAGATTTAAAGTAATTGTAATGTCCTAATCTAAATATATTGTCATAAACATGATTGGTATAATGGAGAAGTTGCTGAAGCTCTATGTCGGGTATTGGAGTATCGAGCCTACCATGTGTTATTTTTATCTTATGTTTTCCATTTTTATAATATGGGAACACAAAATTCAGGGAGTATTCCCCTTCCTTAAAAAAACCTAAATCGTAATGTCCAGTTTCTCCAGTTATTATGAACGTATCTAACTCGATTATCTCGATAGCAATTCCTGAATGCTCGATTTGGTTTTGCAGAATAGCATAACCTTCAGGATAATATGTTTCCTCTTTATCACATCCCATAAAAACAAGTACACCAATCAAAATAACCATTAATAAAAAGAGCATCCTTTTCATTTTATCACTTCCCCGATATTTTTTATCTAGTCAATCCTTATAAACACCTTTGGAAGTTTTTTGTAAACGTATTCAGACATTTTGC